>JALYMS010000286.1 GCA_030773535.1 Actinomycetota bacterium
CAGATGATCGGACCACGCTCGCCGACGCGTCGGTGTGTCTGACACTGCGCCGGTGGATTCCATCCTCTAGGGCATCGCGGGCGGGCGCCTCGGCGTCTTCACCGCCCAGGAAGCGCTCACGGTCGGCTACGACGTGGACGGCATCAAGGCCGAGCTGCGCTCGAAACGGTGGGTCCGCGTCCGCAAGGGCGTCTATGCCGGCGCCGAGGCGGTCGCGAGCGCCGACGCCCGCGCCCGGCACCTCATGGACGCCATAGCCGTACTGCTCGTCCTGGCCGCCGGCCCTGTGCTCAGCCATGCGTCAGCGGCGAGGCTGCACCGGCTCGTCGCTCCGTCAGCGGCAGGTGGAGAGGTGCGGGTGACCGCCGTCGACCAGTGGCGGGTCGGACGCGGTTACCGGGTCGCGAGAGCCGCGCTGCCGGACGCTGACGTCATCCAGTGGCGCGACCTCAACGCCACGGATGTGCCGCGGACCCTGGTCGACTGCGCTCGTGAGTGGTCGCAACTGGACGCCGTCACCGCGATGCACGCCGCCTTGCACACGGGCCTCGTGACCCGGGCGGAGCTGCACGCCGCCGTTCTCTCCGCGCGCCACCGGGCCGGTGTCGCGGCAGCAGCCAGAGCCTTCGGCCTGTCCGACGGTCGCACCGAATCCCCTCTCGAGACCAAGGGCCGACTCGGGCTGCTGGCCAGCGGTCTGCCTCGGCCCGAGCTGCAGGTCGACCTCCTTGACGGAGCGGGCGTTCGTCGGTCGGGTCGACGCTTGGTACGAGGAAGCTGCGGTCGCCATTGAGTTCGACGGACGGGTCAAGTACGTCGATCCCCGCGACGGTCGGACGCCGGGTGAGGTGGCGTGGGACGAGAAGCGTCGCGAGGACCGCATCCGCGCGACCGACGTCCGCTTCGTCCGTGTGGTCAACGAGGACTTCGGCCCCGCGTGGGGATCTGTGGTCTCCCGGCTGCGGGGCATGCTTGCCACCCCGTACACAGGGCCGCGCCGCTTCCGCGTCGTCCGGCGTCCCGAGCCAGGTGCCGTCGTCGACGCCGCGTAGCGGCATCTCCTGGCTCAGCATCGGAGTTTCTGGCTCACCATCAGAGGTCTTAGCTCACCGTCGATGCTGAGCCGAGACTCCAGACGATCAGGTGACCTCATCATCATCGGGGTCAGAGCAGGGACTCGCCGCGTTCCAGCGCGGCGATCATCGCCACCCGCCGGGCGTGCGCGTCGCCCTTGAACGGGGTCCCGAGCCAGGTGCCGACCACCTGCTCGGCAAGGCCGAACTCGGTGACCTTGGCGCCGAGCACGAGGACGTTGGCGTCGTTGTTGCCCCGGGAGATCTCGGCGTGCCAGACGTCGGGGCACAACCCCGCCCTGATGCCCCGGATCTTGTTGCAAGCGATCACCTCGCCCTGCCCGCTGCCGCCGATGACGATCGCGCGATCGGCGCGGCCGTCCACTACGCGGCGGCAGACGTCCTCGCACAGTGGCGGGTAGTCGACGAGCTCCTCGGGGGAGGCGGCGCCGCGGTCGTCCACCGCGTGGCCGCCCGCGCGGAGCACCTCGATCAGCCGAGCCTTGAGCAGGACGCCGTTGTGATCGGCCGCGATGGCGATGCGCACCGGCGTCAGGCGACGACGTCGCGGGTATCGGCGGTGAAGACGTCCTCGAGCCGGGGCGCGCGGTCGAGGATCTTCTGGTCGACCGCCGACCGGACCAGCTCCTCGAGCACCCGCCGATTGGGCTCGATGCCGTAGGGCAGCGGGTCGTCCCAGCCGGTGAGCTCCATGACCGTGCGGTGCATGCGGTCGGTCGCCGTCTCCTCCGGCAAGGAGCAGCTGCGCAGATCCTCCACGTAACGCCGCTTGGACTCGGCGAACGCGTCGAACACCCGCCGGCCGAGGTCCGGGTGCTCGGCGAGCCGCTGGTCGCGGATCACGACCAGGTGGTTGATCGGCCAGAGGCCCCGCTGCTGCAGGGCCGCGTGCGCCGCGGCGTCCGGGTCGCCCAGTAGCGGCCGGACGTCGGGTGAGTCGACGTCGACTCCGACGACGGCGGCGAGCTCCCCGCTGGCCAGCATCTCGTCCAGGGTGCGGCCGGCCGGCGCGGGCACGACGTTGGCCGGCGGCCGGTACTCGGCGACGTGCTCGTCGCCGGAGAGCACCCAGGTGATCGAGTCGAGGTCGACGCCGTACTCGTCGGCGAGGATCGACCGCGCCCACACGCCGGTCGTCACGGTGTACCCACGGTTGACGCCGACCTTCCTCCCCTCGAGGTCCTTGGGCGAGGTGATGCCGTGCCGGGTGTCCACCCTGATGGCGTTGTGGTGGAACCCGCGCACGAGGAACGCCGGGACGGCGGTGAAGGCCACGCCGTGCGCCTTGGCGGTGAGATAGGTCGTCAGCGCCATCTCGCAGACGTCGAACTCCAGCGTCCGCACCATCCGCCGGAAGCCCTGCACCAGGACGGGGATCTCCTCGAAGTCGAAGGAGAAGCCCGCAGGCGTCACGGTCCCGTCCTTGAGCGCCCGATTGTTGCCCTGGGTGCGGGTGACGGTGCGCAACTGCAGGTCGGCCATGTGCCCGGACGGTAGCACGGTGGTGGTCAGACCAATAGACCGTCGATTAGGGTGCAGCAGGACACCCCGAGCTGCGAGGAGCAGGCATGGCAGAGCAGGTGCTGGCGGCGGTCCGGACGGGGCCGGGGACCACCGAGATGCGCGAATTCCCGATGCCGGAGATCGGAGACGACGAGGCGCTGCTCAAGATCGAGGTCGCGGGTATCTGCGGCACCGACGTCAAGCTGTACCGCAAGCCGACGA
The DNA here is from genome assembly GCA_030773535.1 of Actinomycetota bacterium. Classification (GTDB taxonomy): domain Bacteria; phylum Actinomycetota; class Actinomycetes; order Mycobacteriales; family Geodermatophilaceae; genus Blastococcus_B. The sequence goes on from JALYMS010000286.1 coordinate 2,820, forward strand.
TCGACGCCCCGGTGATCATGGGGCACGAGAACGTCGGGCTCGTGGCCAAGGCCGGCGCGAAGTGGTCGAAGATCCACGGCCTCGTCGAGGGTGACCGGATCTTCGTCGAGCACTACGTCGGCTGTATGCACTGCGAGTGGTGCCGCGCCGGTGAGTACCGGCACTGCGAGCTGACCGACTGGCGCACGAACCCCGACGGCCGCCGCTACGGCTACACGTCGTCGGACAACCCGGGCCGGCTGTGGGGTGGGTTCAGCCAGTACATGTACCTGCCCTGGAACGCCGTCACCCACAAGGTCCCCGACGGCGTCAGCGCCGAGCTCGCCGGCCTGGTCACCCCGCTGAGCAACGGCATCGAGTGGGCGCTCAACGCCGGCAAGGTCGGCTACGCGCGGACGGTCCTCATCCAGGGTCCCGGCCAGCAGGGCCTGTCGCAGGTGGTCGCCTCCAAGCAGGCCGGCGCCTCGCTGATCGTCGTCACCGGGACCACCCGCGACGCCACCCGCCTGCAGCTCGCGCAGGACCTCGGTGCGGACGCCGTCGTCGACGTCCTGCAGGAGGACGCGCTGGCGAAGGTTCTGGAGCTGACCGGCGGCAAGGGGGTCGACGTCGTCCTCGACTGCACCTCCGGAGCCGGCACCGCTCCGGTACTGCTCGGCATCGACGCGCTCAAGCGCCGCGAGGGGATCATGGTCACCCAGGGGGAGGAGGCCGCGTTCCCCGACTTCCCGCTCAAGAAGATGACCGAGAAGAGCATCACTCTGGCCAGCGCCCGAGGGCACAGCTACCGCTCGGTCGAGCTGGCGCTCGAGCAGCTGGCCTCGCACCGCTTTCCGTTGGAGCGGCTGGCCACGCACAGCTTCGGCCTCGACGACGTCGACCACGCCATCCGTGCGCTGGCCGGCGAGACCGGCGAGGACGCCCTCCACATCTCGCTCAAGCCCTGGGGTGACGCGTGAGCGCGGTGCCCGGCAACGTCGTCGTCACCGGCATCGCCCGGGCCGACCGGACGGCGGTCGACGGGCTGGCGCAGCTCGGCGTCTCCACCGTCCACGAGGCGCAGGACCGCACCCACCTGCTCGACCCGGCGCTGCGCCCCGTCTATCCCGGCGCCCGGATCGCCGGCACCGCGGTCACCGTGAGCCTGCCCCCGGGTGACAACTGGATGGTCCACGTCGCCGTCGAGCAGTGCACCGACGGCGACGTGCTGGTCGTCGCACCGACCACCCCGTCGCAGGGTGGCTACATCGGCGACCTGCTGGCCACCTCGCTGGCCGCCCGCGGCGTCCGTGGCGTCGTCCTGGACGCCGGCTGCCGGGACGTCGCGGAGCTGACGGCGATGGGCTTCCCCGTGTGGTCGCGGCACATCAGCGCCTTCGGCTGCGTCAAGGAGACCCTGGGCAGCGTCAACGTCGGGGTGGTCTGCGCCGGCCAGTGGATCGAGCCAGGGGACGTCGTGGTCGCGGACGACGATGGCGTCGTCGTGGTCCCGCGCGGGCGCGCCGCCGACGTCCTGGAGGCGGCGCGGGCCCGGGAGAAGCGCGAGACGGGCATTCGCGAGCGCTACCGGGCCGGCGAGCTCGGCCTCGACATGAACGACATGCGCCCGCGGCTGGCCGAGAAGGGCCTCACCTACGTCGAGCAGGAGCCCCTGCGGTGATCATCGACTGCCACGGTCACTACACGACCGCCCCCGCGCAGCTGCAGCGCTTCCGCGACGCCCAGCTGGCCGCAGTGGAGAGCGGGGGCGCCGCACCGACGCTGGAGGCCATCAGCGATGACGAGCTGCGCGACAGCGTCGAGGGCAACCAGCTGCGGATCCTGCGCGAGCGCGGCGGCGACGTGATGATCTTCAGTCCGAAGGCCTCGGCCATGGAGCACCACGTGCCCGACCCGGCCACGGCGGTCGCCTGGGCGCGGGCGAGCAACGACCTGGTCGCCCGGGTGGCCGACCTCTACCCGGAGACGTTCGCCGGCGTCTGCCAGCTGCCGCAGACCCCAGGCGGCACCCTGGACGACGTCGTCGCCGAGCTGCGCCGCTGCGTCGGGGAGCTCGGGTTCGTCGGCGCCAACCTCAACCCGGACGCCTCGGGCGGCTTCTGGACCTCCCCGCCGATGACCGACCCCTACTGGTTCCCGGTGTACGAGGCGCTCGTAGAGCTCGACCTTCCGGCCATGGTGCACGTGTCCAGCTCGTGCAACCCCAACTTCCACGCACTGGGCGCGCACTACCTCAACGCCGACACGTCGGTGTTCATGCAGCTGCTCGAGGGTGACCTGTTCGAGCGGTTCCCGACACTGCGACTGGTCATCCCGCACGGCGGCGGCGCGGTTCCGTACCACTGGGGCCGCTACCGCGGGCTGGCCATGCGCAACGGGTGGCAGGACCCGGCGGAGCTGCTGCGCAACGTCTTCTTCGACACCTGCGTCTACCACCAGCCCGGCACCGACCTGTTGCTGCGGGTGCTGCCCACCGAGAACGTGCTGTTCGCCTCCGAGATGCTCGGAGCCGTGCGCGGCGCCGACCCCGAGACCGGGATCGCCTGGGACGACACCAAGAAGTACCTCGACGCCGCCGGGCTGTCGGAGGAGCAACGCCGGGCCGTGTTCGCGGGCAACGCCCGGCGCGTCTACTCCCGCCTGGACACCCGGCTGAAGCGGGCCGGGCGCTGATGGGCCGGCTGCGGCTGACCTTCGCCTGCGGCGATTACGACCGGACCCGCGCACTGGAGGAGGGTACGGTCCGCCCCGACGGCGTCGACCTCACCTACCTGCGGCTGCCGGTCGAGGAGACCTTCTTCCGGATGCTGCGGCACCGGGAGTTCGAGGTCGCCGAGATGTCGATGTCCTCCTACGTGAAGTCGCTGGACTCAGACGACCGCCCGTTCGTCGGGCTGCCGGTCTACACGTCCCGGCAGTTCCGGCACGCCGGCATCTTTGTCAACGTGAACTCGGGCATCGAGAAGCCAGAGGACCTGCGCGGCAAGGTCGTCGGCACGCCCGAGTGGCAGCTGACCGCCAACGTCTGGATCCGCGGTTTCCTCTCCGACCAGTACGGGGTGCCCATCGACTCGGTCGAGTACCGCACCGGCGGTCAGGAGACCCCCGGCCGGGTCGAGAAGGCCGCCGTCGACCTCGGCGAGCGCATCCGCATCGCGCCGATCGGGCCGGACCGCACGCTGGCGTGGATGCTGGCCGAGGGCGAGATCGACGCCTTCCAGGGCCCCCGCGTGCCGTCGTCCTTCGTGCCCGGGGGGCCGGTGCGCCGGCTGTTCGCTGACCCGGTCGCCGCGGAGAAGGAGTACTTCGCCGAGACCGGGATCTTCCCGATCATGCACGTCGTGGTCATCCGCCGGGACGTGTACGAGCGGCACCGGTGGGTGGCGCAGTCGCTGACCAAGGCGCTGGAGCTGGCCAAGCACAAGGCCATGGCGGAGCTGTACGACGCCTCCGCCCTGCGGTTCATGCTGCCCTGGCTGATCCCGGGCCTTGAGGAGGCCCGGGCGCTGCTCGGTGAGGACTTCTGGTCCTACGGGCTGGAGGCCAACCGGCACGTGCTGGAGACCTTTCTGGGCTACCACCACGACCAGGGGCTGTCGCGGCGGCGGTACGCCCCCGAGGAACTGTTCGCCCCCGAAGCCACCGAGGCCTTCGTCATCTGACCGCCCGGGAAGGATCCGTCATGCCGCTGGCCGGTATCGACGTACACGTGCACGTCCACGACGCCCGTGCGCGGGCCCTGCAGGGGCCGGAGGCCGAGGCGAAGGCCGAGCAGATGGCCCGCTACTTCAAGCGGGAGGCGCGGCACACCTCGGTCGAGGAGCAGGCTGAGCAGTACCGCAGCAGGGACATGATGGCGGTGCTGGTCAACGGCACCGACGTGACGGTCACCGGCCGAACGCCGATCCCGAACGACTTCATCGCCGACACCGTGCAGCGGTTCCCCGACGTCTTCCTCGGCATGGGGGCCATCGACCCGTGGCAGGGGGAGCTGGCCCGGCGCGAGATCGTTCGGATGAAGGAGCTGGGGCTGGTCGGCATCGGCGAGCTCAACCCGGCGCGGCAGCACTTCTACCCGAACGACCCGCGCTTCTACCCGCTGTGGGAGGAGGCCGAGCGGCAGGGGATGGTCGTCCTCTTCCACAGCGGCTACGCCGCGGCGGGCTCCGGATCGCCCGGGGGAGGCGGCGTGAAGCTCAAGTACTGCCAGCCTCTGCTGCTCGACGACGTCGCGGCCGACTTCCCGGGCCTGAGAATCATCTGCGCCCACCCGTCGTGGCCATGGACGGCGGAGAGCCTGGCCATCGCCCGGCACAAGCCGAACTTCTACATCGACCTGTCCGGCTGGTCGCCCAAATACTTTCCCGCCGAGCTGGTGCAGCAGGTGAACAGCATGATCCCGCACAAGGCCCTGTTCGGGTCGGATGCCCCCTCCTTACCGCTGGAGCGCTGGCTGGTCGACTTCGAGCAGGTGCCGTTCAAGCCCGAGGTCCGGCGAAAGATCATGCTGGACAATGCCGTCACGCTCTTCGGGCTCGAGGAACGGGTCGCGAACGGCCACGGTGAGAGGTCTGGGCCGACCTGATCCCCTGGGGTCGACAGAGTCCGCGCGGAGAGGGACGACATGGGCGACCACTCGGCAACGATTGGGATAAGGGTCTTACCAAAGGATCGCCACTGGCCTATGGTCCTCGTCACATGCCGGGGGGCGCTCCTCCCGGGGAGACCGCGAATCATGGAGTCAAAGTGACGCGACGCACTGCGGGCAGAGCCCTGGTCCTGTTGCCGGTCGTAGGTCTGCTCGCCGCCGCATGCGGTGGCGGTGGTGGTGGTGGCGGCGGTTCGGCCAGTGCGACCTCGGCCGCCGGCGGCGAGGAGTCCTGCTACGAGGGCGAGACCGTGAGCTTTGTCGTTCCGTTCAAGCCCGGCGGTGGCTACGACACCATCGCCCGTGGTCTCGCGCCATTTCTCGAGGACGAGCTGGGCGCCACGGTCGTGGTCCAGAACGAGCCCGGTGCCGGTGGTCTCACCGCGGCGAACAATCTCTTCGCCGCCGACCCGGACGGCCTGACCATCGGCCTGTTCGCCGCCCAGGGCATCGTGGGCTCCTCCCTCGCCGGGGCAGAGGGCGCCGCCTACGACCCGGAGAAGTTCACCTACGTCGCCCGGCTCGCCGAAGATGCCCGGGTGCTGCTGGCCAGCCCGCAGAGTGGCATCACGTCCCCCGAAGATCTGGAGGGCATGGCCGAGATCCAGTACGCGACGGCGGGCACCGGCGCAGCCGACCACATCGACGCGAACGTGGTGCCCACCCTGTTGGGGATCCAGGACAAGGTCCAGGTGGTCAGCGGATTCGAGGGCTCCTCGGAGACCGAGCTGGCCGTAACCTCGGGCGAGGTCGAGCTGGGCAGTGGCACGTTGGGGACGCGGCTCGGGGGCATCGAGGCCGGCGACCAGATCCCTGTCCTGCTCATGGGTCGGGAGCGGGCCGACGAGCTGCCCGACGTGCCGGCGCTGCTCGAGCTCGACCTGAAAGATGCCGAGCTCGCCGAGGCCTACGTCGGTCTGCAGGAGGTGGGCCGATCGGTCTTCGCTCCTCCCGGGATGGAGGAGAGCTGCCTCACCCAGCTGCAGGACGCGCTGCAGGCGACGCTCGACAACGCCGACTTCCAGAAGGAGATCGGAGCCAACGTCGACGTGCCGTTCGAGTACACCGACGGCGAGGAGCTGCGCCAGGCCGTGGATCGGGTGTTGAACTCCCCGCAGGCGCTCGTGGAGCTCCTGAAGAAGGCCTACGCCGAGTAGTGCAGCACTCGGGCTGAGCTGAAGGCAGCCGCGTAACCGGACGGGGCAGGGTCACGTCGACCCTGCCCTGTCCGCACGTCCGGAGCACACGACCGACAGGAGCAGGCCGCCGTGGCCAGGACCGTCTACGACGAGATGCTCGTCGGCGCCAGCGACCTGCACGTCCACGTCGACCTGGAGTTCTCCAGGACCCGCTTCCGCAAGGCCCTTCCGGAGGTGGACTGGCTGCCACGGGCGGAGCGGGCAGGCATGCGAGCGGTGCTCCTCAAGTCCCACCTCTGGCCCTCGGTCACCCTGGTGGCACTGCTCGAGCAGCTCTACGCGGGACCGGTGCACGTGGCCACGAGCGTGACGCTCAACCCCATGACCGGCGGCGTGGACCCATGGGCGGTCGAGGTGGCCGCGGAGATGGGGGCGTCGGCGGTCTTCCTGCCGACCTGGGGCTCGGCCAACGACCGGGCCCATGGCGGCTTCCACAAGCGCCTGGCCGAGGCGTTCGAGACGTTTGACCCCGCTCGCCTCTCGGGGACGTCGATCCTCGACCCGAGCGGCGCGCTGGTCCCCGCCGCGCACGAGGTGCTCCGGTTGGCGCACGAGCGCGGCCTCATGCTCTCGACCGGTCACATCTCCTGGCAGGAGTCGCTCGTCCTGGCCCGTGAGGCGCACCGGATCGGCTTCGAGCGTCTGGTCCTGGCGCACCCGCTCTCGGTCTCGGTCGGCGCGCCGCATGACGCCGTGACCGAGATCGTGGGCCTGGGCGCCTACGCGGAGTTCTGCTGGCCCACCGTGTCACCGGGTCGTCGCAACCCCGCCGAGGTCGTGGGCCTGATCCGGGCCATCGGTGCACAGCGCACGATCCTCACCAGCGACTACTTCGGGGGCGCGGGTCCATCCCCGTCCGAACTGCTCCGGATGCTCGCAGGCGTTCTCTACGACAATGGGCTCAGCCTCGAGGAGATCCGGACAGCGACGGTCACGAACCCGGCCGCCCTGCTCGACCTCCCCGCCGGCAATTAGTGGTCGACCGGCTGCGTGTTGACCGCGTCACAGCGCCACGCCTAAGGTCTGACCAACAGTCCAATGGCTCGCATCGGGAGAGGGAGCCCCGCGCGTGACTCCTGACCGCTCCTGCGCGCGCACCGCCTCGACGCGGGCCCAGTTGGAGCAGCTCGACCGGGCCCGCGTCCCCGACGGACTCGCCGCCGCCCTGGACCCCACCCTGGCGGCCGAGCTCGGCGCCACCGTCGGCGACGCCGTCCTGGTCCGCACGGACGCCGGTCGCGCCGCCGTCGTCCGCCTCGTCGAGGGGCCGCCCGGGGACGCCGGCACCGGCGTGCTGCGGCTGGACGCGCTTACCCGCCGCGCCACCGGCGCCCGCGTCGGCACCGACGTCGAAGTAGCGCCCGTCGTCCTCCGGGAGGCGGTCCGGCTCCGGTTGGAGACCGCGCTTCCGCTCGACACGACCGGGCTGCTCGAGGCCCTGGCCGGCGTGCCGATGTCGACCGGCACCGCGGTGGCGCTGCCGGTCGGTCCCCAGGGCAGCGGCGTCGTGGTGCGGGTGGCCGAGGCGGACGGCGTGGTCACGGTCGGGCCGGGCACGGACCTGGACGTCGTGCCCGCCGACCTTGCCGAGCTCACCCACCCACTGAACGCCGGCCTGGCCGACGTCGGCGGCCTGAGTGCCGCGGTCGAGGAGCTGCGGGAGGCCGTCCAACTCGCGATCACCCGCCCCGACCTGCTCACCCGGCTGGGCATCACCCCCGCGCGCGGCGTGATCCTGCACGGGCCGCCCGGCAGCGGGAAGACCTTGCTGTGCCGCAGCCTCGCGGGGGAGCTCGACGCCGCGTTCTACTACATCTCGGGACCCGAGGTGGTCGGCAGCCTGCACGGCCAGACCGAGGAGAGCCTGCGCGCCCTCTTCGCGGACGCGATCGACCACGCCCCGGCGATCATCTGCATCGACGAGGTGGAGGCGCTCACCCGCAACCGGCGCGCGCTGTCGGGCCAGGCGGACCTGCGCGCGGTCGCCCAGCTGCTCAGCCTGATGGACGGCCTGCGGCGGGCGCGTGGCGTGTTCGTCATCGGCACCACCAACCAGGTGGAGCTCATCGACCCGGCATTCCGCCGCCCGGGCCGGTTCGACCGGGAGATCGAGATCGGCGAACCGGACGAGTGGGCGCGGCTGGAGATCCTCACCGTCCAGACGCGATCCATGCCGCTCTCGGCGGAGGCCCGCGCCGCGCTGCCCGCCATCGCTGCCGACACCGTCGGGTTCACGGGCGCCGACCTCGCCGCGGTCGCGCAGCGGGCCGGCCTGGCCGCGCTGCGCCGGGTGACCGGCACCGGCGGTCTCCGGGCGGCCAAGGACCGGCTGGCGGCCACCGAGGCGGTGACGGCCGACGACCTCGCGGCCGCGCGGGCCGCCGTGCAGCCGGCCGGTGTCCGCGACTCCCACTTCGTCACGCTGCCGCCCCCACTGCTGGCCGGGCGGACGCCGGCGCTCGACCGGCTCCGCCAGATCAGCCGGGTCGCCCTCGGCGAGCCGGACGGCGAGACGACCGCGGCCGGCTCCGGCGTGCTACTGACCGGCCCCAGCGGATCGGGGAAGACCGCCACCGTCGTGACGCTGGCCCGACAGCTCGGACTGCGGCTCGTCGTCGTGACCGGCCCCGAGTTGGCCAGCCGCTGGCTCGGCGACACCGAGGAGTCGGTGCGCGGCCTGGCGCGCGCGGCCGCGCGCATGCGGCCGAGCCTGCTGCTGCTGGACCACCTCGAGGCCATGGCGCCTCGCCGGACCGAGGGCCGCGATCCCGGGGACGTGCGCATCGCCGGTCAGCTCGCCGCGGTGCTCGCCGAGCTCAGCCGCACGCCCGGCGTCATGGTCGTGGGAGCGACGAGCCGGCCCGACCTCGTGGACGACCTCGTCCTCGGCGCCACGGGGCTGCGGCTGCGGGTCGACGTGCCGCTCCCGGACGCCGACGACCGGGCTCAGATCCTGGCCGCCCGGCTCGCCGGGAGGGGCGCGCAGGTCCCCGACGATGACCTGCGCGCCTTGGGCAAGGCGGCCGACGGGCTCACCCCCGGCGACCTCGTGCTCGCCGTGGACCTCGGCGTCCAGGCGGGGCGAGCGGACCGCTCCGTTCCCGACGCGGTCCTGGACGAGCTGCTCGCCCTGTCCCGATCCCCGGAGGTGCCCTGATGACCGACCAGCGCTTGCGGAGGTCCGCCGAGCCCGAGCCGGAGGAAGGCGACACCCGGCTCTACGAGCCGAAGATCTACGAGCACTCGTTCAAGGTCCACGACCGGATGCGGCAGGGGCGGGTCGTCGTCCGCGACGCCGAGCGGCAGTGGGACATGCACCGCCAGGCCAACTCCAAGCGCTACCTCTCGCCGCTGGAGCCGGACCTGCAGGACACCTGCCTGCAGAGCTGGGAGGTGTTCCGCCAGGTCTTCCCGGAACGCTCCGGCCGGCACCGGCACCAGGGCGGGCTGGTCATCTTCATCCTCAAGGGCCGGGGCTACTCCGTCTACGACGGCGTCCGCCACGACTGGGAGGCCGGCGACCTGCTCCTGCTGCCGATGACCCAGGGCGGCATCGAGCACCAGCACTTCAACACCGATCCTGAGCAGCCCGCCGAGTGGGTCGCCTTCATCTACTGGCCGTTCTTCGACCACGGGGGATGCGAGATCATCCAGATCGAGTCGTCGCCGTTGTACGAGGCCTACATCGCCCGCCGGCAGAACGTCGCGCAAGCCTTCCGGGCGGATGAGTGACGTGACATCTGAACTCCCGAACCGGCTCGGCCGGCTGATCGACCTGCGCGACGCCCAGCGCCAGCGCTTCGGGGCGGGGCAGTCCGTCGTCCACGGCCGGGACCTCCCGTGGGAGGACAACGACCTCGGTCGGCAGAAGTGGTACATGCACCCGGACATGACGCAGAACGCGCTCAACTCGCTGCTCTTCTGGGTCCAGGAGATCCCGCCGGGCGGGAAGAGCGGCCGGCTGCACTACCAGGGCGGCACCGTCGGCTACGTCTGGGTCGGCCGCGGCTACACGCTGATCGACGACGAGCAGCATGAGTGGACCGAGGGCGACGTCCTCAATCTGCCGGTCCGCACCGACGGCATCACCGTGCAGCACGTCAACCTCTCCAACGACGAGCCGGCGCGGCTGCTGCTCACCGAGCCCAACCACCTCGACGCGCTCGGTGTGGACCGCGGCTGCGGATTCCACCCGCTGGCCGAGGGGGAGGACCCCCCGAAGCCCGACGTCGACACCAGCTTCAGGTAAGGAGCACCCCATGTCCGATGGTGAGGGCCGCGTCTTCGTCCGCGAGCTGGTCTCGCAGACCTACGGCCTCGACGAGGTCCGCCGCCGCCAGCTGGCCGCGCCGCGGGTCCGCAGCCCCAAGGACGATGTCTCGATCAAGGGCAAGAAGGGCTACACCGAGGGGCAGGACGCCTGGTGGCGCGTCGGCCCCGGCGACGACCCGTTCTGGACGCAGACCCTGCAGGTGCACCTGGTCGAGCTGCCGCCGCGCGGCGCGGCGAAGGGGCACGGGCATCAGAACGAGGCGCCGTTCTACATCCTCGAGGGCGCCGGCTACGAGATCCACGACGACGTCCGGTACGACTGGACCAAGGGTGACCTGGTGCTCGTGCACACCGACTCGGTGCACCAGCACTTCAATCCCTATGACGAGCCGGCGCTCACGCTGGTCATCAAGGCGAAGGCGACCTGGCTGTTCGCCGGCCTGATGCAGCAGGGCAGCCGCAAGCCCTTCGACGACGACGGCTACGGCCCCCGCGAGGACTGGTCACGGATCTGGACGCCGGGCGTCACCTCGCTGAAGAAGGTGGTCGGCAAGGACGACGCGCACTGGGAGACCACGCCGCTGGGCCGGGTCCGGGTGTTGTCCGGGCCGCAACGTCCGGACGTCCGGCAGTTCTCGGCCGATGTGTTCGAGCTCGACATCCCAGCCGGGAGCCGCTCGGGCAAGCACTGGAAGATGGCCGACGAGATCGTCTACGTCGTCGAGGGCGAGGGCTACTCCCTGCACTGGGAGGTCCAGGCCGAGATCGCGGAGAAGTACCACGCGCGGATCGCCCTCGAGCCGACCCGCCACGAGATCCGGAAGGGCGACACCCTCTACATCCCGCAGAACACCGTCGTCCAGCACTTCGCCGCCGACGGCTCCCCGCTGTTCCTGCTCTC
>JALYMS010000287.1 GCA_030773535.1 Actinomycetota bacterium
GGCAGCGCGTCGGCCGGCTCGACGGCGTCCGGGTGGCGATCGTCGGCGACGTGCTGCACAGCCGGGTGGCCCGCTCCAACGTCGGCCTGCTGCACACCCTGGGCGCGGAGGTCACGGTGGTCGCCCCACCGACGCTGCTGCCGGTCGGGATCGGCGGCTGGCCGGTCGAGGTCAGCTACGACCTCGATGCCGTGCTGCCCAAGGCTGACGTCGTGATGATGCTGCGGGTGCAGGCCGAGCGGATGAACGCCTCGTTCTTCCCCAGCGCCCGCGAGTACAGCCGCCGGTACGGCCTCGACGCCCGGCGGATGGCGGCGCTGCCGGACGACGCGATCATCATGCACCCGGGCCCCATGAACCGGGGCATGGAGATCGCCGCCGAGGTTGCCGACTCGGTCCGCTCGACGATCGTCGAACAGGTCGGCAACGGCGTCTCGGTGCGCATGGCCGTCCTCTACCTGCTGCTCGGAGGGAACACGTGAGCGTTGCGAGCTCAGGAGTACAGCAGAGTCGCGTGAGCACCTACCTGATCAAGGGCGCGAAGCCCTACGGCGGGGACGCCGCCGACATCCTGGTCGAGGACGGCCGGATCGCCGCGATCGGCGGCTCCCTGTCCGCGACCGGCGCCGAGGTCGTCGAGGCCGGTGGGCTGATCGCGCTGCCCGGCCTGGTCGACCTGCACACGCACCTGCGGGAGCCGGGACGGGAGGACGCGGAGACCGTCGAGACCGGCAGCCGAGCGGCCGCCCTCGGCGGCTTCACCGCGGTGCACGCCATGGCCAACACCGACCCTGTCGCCGACACCGCCGGCGTCGTCGAGCAGGTGTGGCGGCTCGGGCAGCAGGCCGCACTGGTGGACGTCGTCCCGGTGGGCGCCGTGACCGTCGGCCTGCGAGGCGAGCGGCTGGCCGAGCTCGGCGCCATGGCCGACTCCGCTGCCCGGGTGCGGGTCTTCTCCGACGACGGGCACTGCGTGAGCGACCCGGCGCTGATGCGCCGGGCACTGGAGTACGCGAAGGCCTTCGACGGCGTCGTCGCCCAGCACGCCGAGGAACCGCGGCTCACCGTCGGCGCGCAGATGCACGAGGGCGACCGCTCGGCGCGCCTGGGCCTGGTCGGCTGGCCGGCGGCGGCGGAGGAGGCGATCATCGCCCGCGACGTGCTGCTGGCCGGGCACGTCGGGGCGCGCCTGCACGTGTGCCACGTCTCGACCGCCGGCTCCGTCGAGCTGCTCCGCTGGGCCAAGGGCCGCGGCGTGCAGGTGACCGCCGAGGTCACCCCGCACCACCTGCTGCTCACCGACCAGTGCGCCGAGAGCTACGACCCCGTCTTCAAGGTCAACCCGCCGCTGCGGACGGACGCCGATGTCGAGGCACTGCGGCTCGGGCTGGCCGACGGCACGATCGACGCCGTCGCCACCGATCACGCCCCGCACGCGGTGGAGGACAAGGAGAGCGAGTGGGCCGCGGCCCGGCCCGGCATGCTCGGGCTGGAGCAGGCGCTCTCCGTCGTCGTCGAGACGATGGTGGCAACCGGCCTGCTCGACTGGGCCGGCGTCGCGGACCGCATGTCGGTGCGCCCGGCGGTCATCGGCCGCCTCGGGGAACAGGGCCGGCCGCTGGCTGCCGGTGAGCCGGCGAACCTGCTGCTCGTCGACCCGGGCGTCCGTGCTGCGGTCGACCCGGCCGCATCGGCCAGCCGCAGCCGCAACAGCCCCTACGCCGGCCGGGAGCTCCCCGGCCGGGTGGTCGCGACGTTCCTGCGGGGGACGCCGAGCGTTCTGGACGGAAAGGCTCAGAAGTGAAGGAAGCGCTCCTTGTGCTCGAGGACGGGCGGACGTTCCGGGGCGAGGCCTACGGCGCGGTCGGGACGACGGTGGGTGAGGCGGTGTTCTCCACCGGCATGACCGGCTACCAGGAGACGCTCACCGACCCCAGCTACCACCGCCAGGTCGTCGTCATGACGGCCCCCCACATCGGCAACACCGGCGTCAACGGAGAGGACGACGAGAGCAGCCGGATGTGGGTCGCCGGCTTCGTCGTCCGCGATCCCGCCCGCCGCCCGGCCAACTGGCGCTCGACCGGCAGCCTGGAAGACGAGCTCGCGCGGCAGGGCGTCGTCGGGATCAGCCGCATCGACACCCGCGCCCTGACCCGGCACCTGCGCGACCGCGGCGCGATGCGCGTGGGCATCACCAGCGAGCACGCGGACGCCGACCGGCTCCTGGCGCAGGTGGTGGCGGCCGACAGCATGACCGGGGCCGACCTCGCGCCGCAGGTCAGCACCGGCGAGCCCTACGTCGTCCCGGCGGTGGGGGAGAAGCGCTTCACCATCGCCGCCCTCGACCTCGGCATCAAGACCGCGACACCCCGGCACCTGGCCGAGCTCGGCGTCGAGACCCGCGTCCTTCCCGCTACGGCGAGCGCCGACGACCTGCTCGCCGCCGGCCCGGACGGCGTCTTCCTCTCCAACGGGCCGGGCGACCCGGCCACGGCGGACTACGCCGTCGACGCCGTCCGTGGCGTGCTGGACGCGAAGCGGCCACTGTTCGGCATCTGCTTCGGCAACCAGATCCTCGGCCGGGCGCTGGGCCTGGGCACCTACAAGCTGCGCTTCGGACACCGCGGGCTCAACCAGCCGGTGCTCGACCGGGTCAGCGGGACGGTGCGGGTCACCAGCCACAACCACGGGTTCGCCGTCGACGCTCCGCTCGACCGGCCGACCGGAACGCCGTACGGCCGGGTCGAGGTGAGCCACGTCGGCCTCAACGACGACGTCGTGGAGGGGCTCCGCTGTCTCGACGTCCCGGCGTTCAGCGTCCAGTTCCACCCGGAGGCGGCCGCCGGTCCCCACGACGCCGCGCCCCTGTTCCAGCGCTTCGTCGACCTGATGGAGGCCGCCCGGGAGGGCGGGGCCGCCATCAGCCCGCCACCACAGGTCGAGCACAGCACGGGGGAGAACGCCTGATGCCCAAGCGCACCGACATCGAGCACGTGATGGTGATCGGCTCCGGACCGATCCTCATCGGCCAGGCCGCCGAGTTCGACTACTCCGGCACCCAGGCCTGCCGGGTGCTCAAGAGCGAGGGGCTGCGCGTCAGCCTGGTCAACAGCAACCCGGCGACGATCATGACCGACCCGGGCATCGCCGATGCCACCTACATCGAGCCGCTGACCCCGGACTTCGTCGAGAAGGTCATCGCCAAGGAGCGCCCCGACGCGCTGCTTGCCACCCTCGGCGGGCAGACGGCGCTGAACATCGCGATCGGCCTCTACGAGAACGGCGTCCTCGAGAAGTACGGCGTGCACCTGATCGGCGCTGACGTCGACGCGATCAACCGCGGCGAGGACCGGCAGATGTTCAAGGACATCGTCCGCTCGATCGGCGCCGACGCCCCTCGTTCCACGGTCTGCACGTCGGTGGAGCAGGCGGTCGCCACGGCCGAGGAGGTGGGCTACCCGGTCGTCATCCGGCCGAGCTTCACCATGGGCGGCCTCGGGTCGGGCATCGCCACCGACGAGCCCATGCTGCGCCGGATGGCCACGCACGGCCTGGCCGACTCCCCGGTGCACTCGGTGCTCATCGAGGAGTCGGTGCTCGGCTGGAAGGAGTACGAGCTCGAGCTGATGCGCGACCGCAGCGACAACGTGG
>JALYMS010000288.1 GCA_030773535.1 Actinomycetota bacterium
CTCACCGTGGGGACGGCGGCGTCGTTCGTGGGCGTGGTCCGGGCCGCGCGACTCGCGGTGATCCCGCTCTGGGGGGAGGCCCTCGGGTTGAGTCCCTCGACCACGGCGCTGATCTTCGGCCTGTCCAGCGCCGTGGACATGCTGCTCTTCTACCCGGCCGGCAAGATCATGGACCGCTTCGGCCGGATCTGGGTGGCCGTGCCGGCGATGCTGCTCATGGGTCTGGGCCTGATCGCGGTGCCGTTCACCACCGGGATCGTCTCGTTCTCGCTGGCCGCGGTGCTCATGGGGCTGGGCAACGGGATGAGCAGCGGCCTGGTCATGGTCCTGGGCGCGGACGCCTCGCCGAGGGACGGTCGGGCGTCGTTCCTTGGGGTCTTCCGGCTGCTCGCCGACGTCGGCCTTGGTGGCGGTCCGCTGCTGCTGGGGGGGTGGCGGCCGCGGCCGGCCTCGTCACCGGCGTGTGGGTCGTGGGCGGCGTCGGACTCGTCGGCGCGGTGGCGATGTGGCGATGGGTGCCGCGGCGGCCGAGGAACGAGGCGGCGAGGGCGTCGGGGCAGGCTTCGCCGTGACGTCGCCCGAGCTGCCGCCGGTGGCGGACGACGCCGACCCGGCTGCCGTGCTGGTCGAGCTGCTCGCCGCCGGGCACGGGGACGGGCTGCCGGTGGTGCCGCCGACGGCCGCCCGGCTGGCGGCCATGCTCTCCGGCGTCGCCGATCCGGACCGCTCAGAAGGCTGGCTGCCGCCGCTGGGTGGGGACCTGACCGTGCGCTCGGTGGCCTGGTACGCGGTGCTCGCGGGCTGCCTGCCGGCCGAGCTGCCGGTGGTGGTCGCCGCCGTGCGGGCGACGCTCGACCCGGCCTTCAACCTGCTCGGCATCTCGACGACGACCGGCGCCCCCGCGGTGGCGGTACTGGTGCACGGCCCGCTCGCCGAACGGCTGGGCATGACCTGGGGCGCCGGGGGCCTGGGCACGGGGAACCGGGCCAACGCGTGCATCGGGCGGGCGGTGTCGATGGCGCTGGCCGGGATCGGTGGCGCGCAGGCGGGGATCACCGACATGGCCACGATCGGCTCGCCGGCGAAGTACACCTGCTGCACCGCGGAGGCGGCGCGGGGTCCGTTCCCCTCGCTGGCGGTGCGTCGCGGCTTGGCGCCTGACGCTGACGCGGTGACGGTGGGCGGCGCCGGCAGCGTGGTGGAGGTGCTGCCGGCGGAGGGCTACCGGGAACCGCCCTCGGTGCTGGGGCCGGCGGCCGCGGCGATGGCGGGCGTGGCGCTGGCGGCGGGGAGCCCCACGCGGGCCGGACGGGGCGAGCAGTTCCTGCTGGTGCCGCCGGAGCTCGCCGGGCTGCTAGCGGCGCAGGACTGGGACGCCGACCGGATCGCTGCGTTCCTGCTCGAGGAGGGGAGCGCCCTGCTGCGGGCCGCGTCGTCGTCGCTCGCCGTCCGTGCCGCGGCGTCGGCGTACGAGGGAGCGGAGGCCTCGGTGGCCGCCTCGGCGGCCGAGGTGCACGTCGTCGTCACCGGTGGCGTGGGTGTGAAGATGCAGCTCCTGCCCACGTGGATGGGCGGGTCCCGGTCGGTCACCGTGCCGGTACAGCCGCTGTAACGAGCCGTTTGCGGCGATTGCATGCCCTGCAGGCACGGCCGGCGCGTGCGACGCCCGCTCGCGCCGACCGGCGTCGGGAGGATCAGACGGTCTCGGGTACCCGCAGGTGGGCCAGGACAAGGTCGAACTCGGCGAGGTCCAGGACCTCCATGCCGAGCTGCGAGGTGAACTCGTGCCGCATCGCGGCGACGGCTTCGCGTGACCCGTTCATCGCCTCCCGGCTCGTGTAGGTCGCCGCGAGCGCGCACATGCCGTTGTCGCGGTTGACCAGCACGCTGACGCTGCAGAACCCGTCGATGTCCTCGAGGCGGGGGAGCAGGGCCATGCGGAAGGTGTCGGTCATGCGGTCCGCATCAGCGGGATCGCCGCGGACCCAGGTCACCCGGGTGCAGGCGCCGTCGGGGGCCTCGCGCATCCGGTGCAGGAGGGCGATCTCCCACTCGTTGACCTCGACGTCACCACCGAAGACCTCGCGCACGCGGTCGCGCATCGGCCGGATGGCCTGGGCGGTCGCGTGCATGGCGGTGTCGTCGGCCCAGGCGGTCGTGACGATGCAGCGGCCGGCGTCGCGGTCGCAGAGCATCGACAGGCCGACGCAGCCGCTCATCCGCTGCACGGCCGGCATCACCTCGTCGCGCACGTACGCGATCGCGTCGTCGACCTTTCGCGGGTCGCCCCGGACGGTGGTTGATCGGGCGTACATGCCACTCACTCCCCTCGGTCGCAGGCGACGCCCCGGCGGCATCGCCGCGCCGTCCACCGTCCTCGCCGGAGGCCGGAGTGGCAACGCCCTCGCGCGCCCCTCGGCGCCCGCGGTCAGACCGTCTCGGGTACGCGCAGGTGGGCGAGCACGAGGTCGAACTCGGCGATCTCGGTGACGTGCATGCCCACGTGGTCGGTGAACTGCTGGCGGATGGCGTGGGCCTGGCCCTTCGCGCGGTTCATGGTCTGGCGGTCCTCGTACACGCACGCGATCGCGCACCGGCCGGTGGCGTCGTCGATCAGGACGCTCATGCTGCAGAAGCCTGCCAGTTCGTCGAGCCGGGGCAGGATGACGCCGCGGACGGTGTCGACGACCCGCTCGGTGCGGCCGATTGGGCCCTTCGTCCAGATGACCCGGCAAGCGGCGGTGGCGGGAGCCGGCCGGACGCGGTGCAGGACGCCGACGGTCCACGAGGCGACCTGAGGTTCGCCGTCCGCGCCGGCGAGGATCTGGGCCGCCGCCTCGCGGAGCGAGCCGACTGCCTCGCCGCTGCGGCGCAGTGACTCCTCGTCGGCCCAGGAGGTGGTGACGATGCACCGGCCGGTGGAGCGGTCGACCAGCATGGCCAGCCCGACGCAGCCCTCCATCTCCTGGACGGCGGGCAGGACGTGGTCGCGCACGTAGGCGATCCCGGCGTCGAGAGAGCTCCGGTGCCCACGGAAGGTGGTCGTTCGGGCGTACATGCCAGCGTTCCCCCTCGGGGCGGCGGCACCCCGATGACGCCGCCGCGCGTGCGTCACTGTCCTCGCCGGTCCGGCCGGACGACAATGACTTCCGGCGCGGGCGACGACCGTACTGCTCAGGAGGCGACGGGCTCCTCGACGCGTGCGGCGTCGATGAAGGACCGCAGGACCGGGTAGACCTCGGCCTCCCAGCGGGATCCGCTGAAGACGCCGTAGTGGCCGACCCCGGACTGCAGGTGGTGCTGCTTGCGGCTCTCCGGGATGCCGGTGCACAGGTCGTGGGCGACCAGGGTCTGGCCGGGGGAGCAGATGTCGTCGCGGGCGCCTTCGACGGTGAGCAGCGCGGTGCGGCGGATGGCGCCCGGGTCGACGTGCTGGCCGCGCCAGGTGAAGCGGCCGGTCGCCATGTGGTGCTCCTTGAAGATGCGCTCGACCGTCTCCAGGTAGAA
>JALYMS010000289.1 GCA_030773535.1 Actinomycetota bacterium
TGCTCGAGCCGAGCGCGACCGTCAACACCGGCGACACCCCGAGTGACCTCACTGCCGTGCGCCGCGTTGTCTGACGAAGCCGGAAGCAGCGCTGCTAGAGCGGCGGGGCGATGAGGATCTCGGTGCCGTTTGGGCGGTAGGTGCGCCATCGGCCGTCGGGTTGCCGGACCACGCGGAAGCCGTGGTGGACCTTCGTGTGGTGCCGTTCGCACAGCAGGCCGGAGTTCTCCAGTGAGGTGTCTCCGCCGTCGATCCAGTGCACGAGGTGGTGGACGTCGCACCAGTAGCTCGGCGCGTAGCAGCCGGCGAAGACGCAGGTCCGGTCGCGGAGCTCGACCGCGCGGCGAAGGTGCGGTGGGACGACCCGCTTGCTGCGGCCCAGGTCCAGCGGCTGCCCTTCGGGGCCGATGACGATTCGGGTGACGTTGCCGTCGCAGGCCAGCCAGCGGGCGCGGCCGGCGGAGATGGTGGCGCCGAAGCCGGTGTCCGCGGCGCCGGGCCCGGTCGCCGGGTCGACCAGGTCGGCGAGCGGGATGGTGACCAACACGTGCGGCTTGACCGTGCGCAGGACCGGCAGCCTGCCCGAGGTGAGGGCGACGTCGGCGGCCTGCACCAGCGCGTCGGCCAGTTGCTGGGCGCGGGTGCGCGGATCGCCGGCCGGGCGGTCGGCTTGGACGAAGGACTCCAACATCGCCTCGAACTTCTCCCCGCCGACGGCATCCAGCTCGCCACGGAAGGTGCGGCTGCCGTCTGTGTGCCGGCAGATCGACAGCGACCGCGCCTCGGTCGGGTCCGGCTCCGGGCCATCGGGGTCCAGCCGGGACAGGTAGTGCTGCACCACCCGGCCCAGCTGCACGTGCTGACGAGTGGCAGCGGTGTCGGCCAGGACGACGTCGACCTCGGACAGGTCCACGCCCTGCTCCGCGGCGGCGGCGACGTGCTCCGGCTTGACCACCGGGGCGATCACCGCCACCTGCTCGGCGGTGACTGCGCCGGCGGCCCACGCGGCCGCCACGGCGGGCAGAGACTCGAGCGCCCGCCCGTTGCGCACCATCTGAGCGGCTGCCGACGGTGACAGTCGGGCGTGCCCACGCAGCCACGACGCCATCGACTTCGATCCGTCGTACTCGCACGCCTGCGCCAGCTCGGCCCGCCGGACGGTGCGGGCCAGCTCGGCGTCGAGCCGGTTCCGCACCCGCACCAGCTCCGCCGTCCGCTCCAGCAGACCGGCCGCCGACAGGCCGAACAGGTCGTCGCCGGCGAGCATGTCCAGCGCCGAAGTCAGCTCACCCACCGCACCTCCCGGACCATCGATCAGGTGTTCGAAGTCTACCCCGATCTCCGTCCCGTCACCCGGCGAATCCGCAGGTCAGGACCTTGTCCACAGATCTGACCAGCCAGCTTGCGCAGCAATCTCCCTGCAGCGCAGGGAGGCCGACATCAACCAATTCCGTACGGCGTACGGTCGACGCACGCCCTCCGCCGTACATCGTACGAAACAGTTCGCGAACAGGAGCGACGGGATGTCGACCGAACCTCGAGGCACCGCGCGCAGCATGGCGCTGCTCTGGGCCACTCCGGAGTCATCGGCAGCCCGTCGGGGCCAGCGGTCGGCCCTGGACGTCGGCCGCATCGTGTCCGCGGCCGTGGCGCTCGCGGACGCCGAGGGGCTGTCCGCCGTCTCCATGCGCCGCGTGGCCGCGGAGGTCGGGGTGCCGACGATGACGCTCTACGGCCACGTCCCCGGCAAGGGCGAGCTGGTCGACCTGATGCTCGATACCGTGCTCGGCGAGGTCTATCCCGACGAGCAGGCCGTGACGTCGGGCAACTGGCGCACGCGGGTGGAGGCAGTGGCGCGGGCCAACTGGGCTCTCCTGGCGCGGCACCCGTGGGCGTCCTCCGCCGCTACCGGCCGGCCGCCGACCGGTCCCAACGCCATGCGGAAGTACGAGACCGAGCTGCGCGCCGTCGACGGGCTGGGGCTGTCGGAGAACCAGATGGACCTGCTCGTCACCCTGGTCAACGGGTTCGTGCGCGGCAGCGTCGGAGGCAACCGGGACGGGGCCGACGACCAGCCGTGGCGTGCGGCGACCGGACCGTATGCCGCTCTGGTCCTGGACCCCGTCCGCTTCCCCACCGCCGCCCGGGTGGGCCCGGTGGCCGCCGGAGAGCCGCAGGGAGCGGCCGGCCAGGAGCGGTCCTTCGAGTTCGGCCTCGAACGGCTGCTCGACGGGATCGGCGTCCTGATCCTCAACCCGGCCCGCTGACGCCGACGGCCGGGGAGGTCGACCGGGTACACCGCGACGTCCGAAAACCACCAGTAGGCGTCGTCCCCGGCTGGCATGCTCATCCGCGTGAGCACGCCCCTCGACGCCGAGCGGTGCTACCGCGCCGTCGCCGGTCGGGACGCCCGCTTCGACGGCTGGTTCTGCACCGCCGTGCACACGACCGGCATCTACTGCCGGCCGTCCTGCCCGGCCCGCACCCCGCTGGCCCGCAACGTCTCGTTCTTCGCCACCGCCGCCGCGGCGCAGGCCGCCGGTTTCCGGGCGTGCCGCCGCTGCCGGCCCGACGCCGCCCCCGGCTCCCCCGAGTGGGACGTCCGTGCCGACGTCGTCGCCCGGGCCATGCGACTGATCGCCGACGGCGAGGTGGAGCGATCCGGCGTCCCGGGCCTGGCCGCGCGCCTGGGCTACTCCGAGCGGCAACTGCACCGGCAGCTGGTCGGCGAGCTCGGGGTCGGCGCCCTGGCGCTGGCCCGGGCCCAGCGTGCGGAGACGGCGCGGCTGCTGGTCGAGACCACCGACCTGCCCATGACCGACATCGCCTTCGCGGCGGGCTTCGCGAGCATCCGCCAGTTCAACGACACCGTCCGGGAGGTCTTCGCGACGACGCCGACCGGGCTGCGGCGCACGGTCCCGGCGACGCACCGGGGAGCGCCCGGTCGACTGACCCTGCGGCTGGCGGCGCGGGCGCCCTACGACGCGGGCGAGGTGCTGCTCTTCCTGGGCGCCCACGCCGTACCCGGCTTCGAGGAGTGGGACGGAACGACGTTCTCGCGGGTCCTCGACCTGCCGCACGGCCCCGCCGTCGTCTCGCTGTCCCCTCTGCCCGACGGCGGTCCCGGAGTCACGGCGCACCTCCGGCTGGCCGAACTCCGCGACCTCGGCGCAGCGGTCAGCCGCTGCCGCCGGATGCTCGACCTGGACGCGGATCCGGTCGCCGTCGACGACGTCCTCGGCTCGGACCCGGCGCTCGCGCCGCTCGTCGCCGCCACCCCCGGGCGCAGGGTCCCGGCCTCACCGGACGCCGCCGAGCTCGCCGTACGGGCGGTGCTCGGCCAGCAGGTCTCCGTGGCCGGCGCCCGCACCCTCACCGCGCGGGTGCTCACCGCGGCGGGCACCCCGCTCGCAGAACCCGTGGGCACCCTCACCGCCGCCTTCCCCCGGCCGGACGCACTGGCCGGTGCCGACCTCGGCGCAGTGGGGCTGACCGGAGCCCGGCGCCGCACCGTGCATCACCTCGCCGCGGCGCTGGCCGACGGCTCGATCCGCCTCGACCCGGGGGCCGACCGGGAAGCGGCCGAGCAGGCACTGCTCGACGTTCCCGGCATCGGCCCGTGGACGGCGGCGCTCGTCGGCCTGCGAGGTCTCGCCGAGCCCGACGTCTGGCTGCCCGGCGACCTGGCCGTGCGGAAGTCGCTCGCTCTCCTGGGCAGCTCCGACGCCGACGCCGCGACGCGCTGGCGTCCCTGGCGGTCCTACGCCGTCCTGCACCTCTGGGCGCTCGCCGCGCCGTCCCTCTTTCCCCGCCCGGCACCGTCCCCGATCCGACCCGTCCTCCCGAGGAGCGCCTGATGACCGCCACCCTGACCGGGCCGGCACGGCACGCCACGATCGCGACACCCCCCGGCGCGTTCACGGTCCTCGTCCGGGGCGACACGGGCGGGGACGACGTCGTCCTGGCGAGCGGCTGGACCGACGACATCGCCGACCTGCTGTCGGTCGTGCACCCCTCCCTGCGCCCGCCTGGTAGCGAGCGGGTCGACGACCTCCCCGTCCTGGACGTCGTCGAGAAGTTCTTCGCCGGCGAGGTGGCCGCGATCGACGAGGTGGCGGTGCGCCAGCGCTCCGGTCCCTTCCTCACCGAGGCGTGGGAGGTGCTGCGCACCGTGCCCGCCGGCCGGCCGGACACCTATGCCGCGTTCGCCGCCCGCTGCGGCCGCCCGGCCGCCGTCCGGGCGGCGGCCAACGCCTGCGCCCGCAACGCCGCCGCGCTGTTCGTGCCGTGTCACCGGGTGCTCGGCTCCGACGGCGGACTGGGCGGCTTCCGCTGGGGGACGCCGGTCAAGCGCTGGCTGCTCGACCACGAGGCGGAACACGCTCCCGTCGCGGTCTGACCCTGCCCGGGGTCCGCCGCGGACCGCCTCGCCTCCCCGAGTTCGTCGTACCTCTGCGTCAACCTTCCCCGCATGGACGCCGCCTCGTTGGTCACCGGGCTCCTCCTCGGTGCGCTGCTGGCCACCGCCGCCACCCTCGGCGTCGTCGCGCTCCTGGCACGACGGCGACCGCAGGAGACCGGGCTGGAACCGGTGCACGAGTCGCTGGACCACCTGCACCGGCTGCTGGCCGGCATGGAGCGGGCCCGCGCGACCGCGCACGGCGAACTCCGCGAACAGATGGGCACCGTCGGGCAGACCTCGGCACAGCTCAAGCACGAGACGGCCGCCCTCGTCACCGCCCTGCGGACGCCGCACGTGCGGGGGCGCTGGGGGGAGGTGCAGCTGCGACGGGTGGTGGAGGTGGCCGGGCTGCTGGAGCACTGCGACTTCGTCGAGCAACCCGCCGGCACCAACGACGCCGGTGCCGGCGTGCGGCCCGACCTGGTCGTGACCCTCGCCGACGGCAAGCAGATCGTCGTCGACGCCAAGGTGCCCTTCACCGGCTACATCGAGGCCGTGCAGGCCACCGGCCAGCAGGTGCGCGATCAGCGGGTCGCCCTGCACGCGCGCCAGCTACGAGCGCACGTGGACGTCCTGGCCGGCCGTCGCTACCCGACCGCCTTCCGCCCGGCGGCACCGTTCACCGTGCTGTTCGTCCCCTCCGACGGCTTCCTCACCACCGCTCTCGAAGCCGAGCCGGGTCTCCTCGAGTACGGCTTCGCGCGGGACGTCGTCCTGGCCACCCCAACCACCCTGCTCGCGCTGCTGCGGACCGTCGCCTACTCCTGGCGGCAGGAGCGGCTCGCGCAGGACGCCGAAGAGGTGCTCGAGGCAGGCCGTCGTCTGCACGCGCGGTTGAGCACCCTGTCGGGCCACCTCATCCGGCTCGGCTCCGCGCTGGGGGCGACGATGACGCGCTACAACGAGACGATCGGCTCCTACGAGCGATCCGTCCTGGCCGCCTCCCGGCGCTTCGACGACCTGGGCGTGGCGGACAGTCCGGGGCCCGTCCCCACTCCTCTGGAAGCGACCGTGCGCGCGCTGCGTCCGGCCGATCCGCCCGGCGACGAGAGCCGCGACGGCACGCACGGCTGATGCAATGGCCCGTCCCGACCCGTCCGTCCCACGCATCACGCCGGTCCAGCAAGTCGGCGGTAGATCGGCGGTGTCCTCCCCCTCGGTCGCTGGAACGGTCGTTACCGTGACTGCCGATGGGCCGGCCGCTGGGCCCGCCACGGGAGAACGGGACGGAGGTGCGCCATGACCCCGGCGAACACTGCCGACGCATGGCGACAGGACGGGGACTACTCCGACCGGCCGTACGCCGCCTCGCGGACTCCGTGGCCCGACCGGGGACCGGGCGCCGAGCGGTCCTCCCGGCCTCTCCGCACCGGCCCGGCCCGGCCCGCCCTCCCGGCCGACCACCTGCGAGGAGCGGACGGGCGCAGCCGCGACGCCGCCGACTTCCCCCACACCCCTGCACCACGACGGGCTCCCGATCCCGACCGCGCGGCCGGGCGCCTCGAGCGTGGTCGCCCTGAGGGGCGGCGTCCCTCCGATCGACGCCCGGTCGAGCGGCGTCCGGACGACCGGCGACCCGAGGACCGCCGACCCGTCGAGCGACGGCCGGTCGCGCGCGACCAGTTCGACGACCGCGGGCCCTCGGACCGGTCGGCAGCCCCGCGAGGCGCGTCGGGCCCCACCCGCCCCCGGCCCGCGAGCGCCGCTGCCGACGAGAAGGGCATCCGCGGCACCGTGGCGGTGGCCGGGATGTTCCTGGTCACCCTGGCGGGCGCCGGCGTGGACTCCTTCGTGGGGATCGGCCTGGGCCTGGTCACCCTCGTCACCCTCGTCGCCATCACCGCGATCGCCACGCTGGTGGTCCGCCGGAGCGACCTGCTCTCCGTGTTCGTCGCGCCGCCTCTGGTCTTCGTGGCGGTCGCTGCGGCCAACATCGCCCTGGCGCCCTCCGCGAGCTTCAACCTCGCCACGATCGCGACCCTCCTGGTCCGCGGCTTCCCGACGATGGCTACCGCCACCGGCGTTGCCCTCGTGCTCGGACTGGTCCGACTGGCCGCCCGGCGCTGATCCGCGTCCCCGGGTCAGCGCCGATCGCCCGAGCAGGCCGCAGGTCCCTGCTGATCTCCCGCTCCCACGGCGGCCGGGGCGCGGCCGCCGCGGAGAGCGCCGCGGCGCCCCAGGCCCCGCGGCGCTTCGCCCGTCCTTGCTAGGCGCCCTTGCGGCGGCTGCGAGAACGGTTGTCGATGGCTCGCTCCCAGGCCGCCACCCAGCCCGCGACCGTGTGCTCGGTCAGATGGGAGGCCAGCACGGTCTCGCGCGCCCGGATTGCGTGCTCGCGCCGCCGGTCGGCATCCTGGATGCGGAGGGTGATCCACTTGGCCCAGTCCCGCGGGGAACGGGCCTTCATGCCCAACCCCAGCCGTTCGTACTCGGCGCTGGGCGACCGGACGAAGTGGACGCCCCGAGCCGCGAACTCCAGCGCCTTCAGCCAGCTCTTGGCGGTGTTGAACCGATCCATCCGAAGAGGCGCGACGCCCACGTCGAACAGGTCGCCCACCGCGGTCGCGTACGCGTCCACGTCCACGATCCAGCGCACCTCCCCCGGCTCCTCGGGCAGCCGCAGGCGCTGACGGGCGTCCGCCTTCTGGCCGAGGATCAGTAACCGGCTGCCGCCACACGGCAGCCGACGTCCCAACCGGCCGG
Organism: Actinomycetota bacterium; assembly: GCA_030773535.1. Classification (GTDB taxonomy): domain Bacteria; phylum Actinomycetota; class Actinomycetes; order Mycobacteriales; family Geodermatophilaceae; genus Blastococcus_B. The sequence continues at coordinate 7,166 of JALYMS010000289.1, forward strand.
CACGATCTGACGGCTCAGTCGTCGGCGGTCTGCGCGGCCCGCTCGGCGCGGCGGAGCTCGTGGGGCAGCGCGAAGACCAGGCGCTCCTCGGCGGCCTTCACGGTCTCGACGTCCGCGTAACCGCGGTCGGCCAGCCAGTCGAGGACCTCGCTGACCAGGATCTCCGGAACGGAGGCGCCGCTGGTGACGCCCACCGTGCCCACGCCCTCGAGCCAGGCAGGATCGATCTCGGAGGCGAAGTCCACCAGCTGGGAGCTGCGGGCGCCCGCCTCCAGCGCCACCTCCACCAGCCGCACCGAGTTCGACGAGTTCGTCGACCCCACCACCAGCACCAGGTCGCACTCCGCGGCCATCTGCTTCACGGCCTGCTGGCGGTTCTGGGTCGCGTAGCAGATGTCGTCACTCGGGGGCGCCTGCAGTCCGGGGAAACGTCCCTTGAGCTGGTCCACCGTGGCCAGGGTCTCGTCCACCGACAACGTGGTCTGCGACAGCCAGACGACCTTGTCCGGGTCGCGGACCTGGACCTTGG
>JALYMS010000290.1 GCA_030773535.1 Actinomycetota bacterium
ACTACTGCGCCAAGGGCGGGCACTTCGGGCCGCACAACCTCCACGAGAACCGGCCGGGCAGCTTCGTCAGCGAGGAGCTGGTCTTCGCCACCTACCAGAACGCCGGCGTCCGGGCGTTCGACCTCGCCGACCCCTTCTTCCCGAGAGAGGTCGCGGCCTTCGTCCCGCCTGCCCCCAGGCGGATGTTCGACTCGCGTCCGGACCGGCCACGGGTCATCCAGAGCTGCGACGTCTTCGTGGACGCCGAGGGCGTCGTGTACGTCACCGACTACAACGCAGGTCTCTGCATCCTCCAGTACGAGGGCGGATCGTGAACCATGCTCTCCATGCGACCGACCGCCGATCCACCGTTCCGTGCTGCAGGAGGTGAGGCATGAGCAAGTCGCATGCCCAGCAGTGGACGATCGTCCAGGAGATCGAGCGTCCGCCGGCTGCCGCGGTCGAGGCCCTGGCGCAGTTCGCCACCACCCAGATCGCCGACTGCGGTGGGCCGGTGGGTGTGGTCGGGCCGGGGCTCGGCAGGATCGCCGGGGGAGCGCAGTTCTGCGGCCCTGCGGTCACGGTCTGGACCAAACCCGGGGACATCCTGTTCCTGCTCGAGATGCCCCAGGTGACCCAGTCCGGCGACGTGGTCGCCGTCGACGGTGGTGGCAGGGCGGACGCCGCGATCCTCGGTGACATCCTCGCGGGGGCGGTGGCCGCACGCGGTGTCGTGGGCATCGTCGTCGACGGGGCGGTGCGTGACGTCGCCGGGATCGATGAGGTCGGTGTCCCGACGTTCGCACGCAACGCCCACCCCGCCACGGGATCGAGCGAGGGACCGGGCGCGATCAACGTCCCGGTGCAGGTCGGAGGGGTCGCGGTGCATCCCGGTGACGTGCTCCGTGGGGACGACAGCGGGATCGTCGTCGTCCCGCGGGCGCATCTCGACACCGTGATCGCGCTGACCCGCGCTGTTGCCGAGCGGGAGGCCACCTGGCGCCGGGCCATCGCCGACGGTATCGACGTGGCAGCGGCCACCGGGGCGGACCTCGTCCTCGAGGAGCGCCGTACCACGACGGCGCCCCCACTCCCGTGAGCGCGCCCGCCGGAGGGGCCGGAACGGAGGGGGTGTGGCTGGAGGCCGCGCTCAACGGAGCGTGGACGCGTCGGCGCCAGCCGACGATGCCGGTCACCCGGGCGCAGATCGTCGAGGACGCCGTCGCCTGCGCGGAGGCAGGAGCGGCGATCGTCCACGTGCACGCCTACGACGAGGACTCGGGAACCCCCCGCGAGGCCTACGAGATCTACGCCCCCATCTTCGAGGACATCCGCAGCCGGACCGACGTGATCTGCTATCCCACCGTGCCGATGGGACCACGCCCTTCGGCGGGGCCTGAGGAGGCCATAGCCCGCTACGACGTGGTGGAACGCCTGGCCCGTGCCGGCCTGATCGAGTGGAGCGTCGTCGACCCGGGTTCGGTGAACCTCTCGACCGTGGCCGAGCTGCAGGCAGGCGCGGACGGCTTCCTCTATGCCAACTCGGCCTCGGACGTCCGCGCGGGCCTGGCCCTGTGCCGCGAACACCGGCTGGTGCCCAGCTACGCCGTCTACGAGCCGGGTTTCCTCCGCGCCGGTGCAGTCCTGCACGACGCCGTCAGAGGAGCGCCGCGGCCGGTCTACCGGTTCATGTTCTCGACGGGCTTCACCTTCGGCTTCCCGCCCGCCGAGTGGGCACTGGACACCTGCCTGCGGATGCTCGACGCCGCGGATCCCGGATCGCCGTGGATGGTGGCCGGCCTCGGCGTCGAGCTCGACCAGCTCTGGGGCGCCACCATCGCACTCGGCGGTCACCTGCGGGTCGGCCTGGAGGACGCGCCCCTCGGCTGCACCGTGAGCAACGCGGAGCTGGTTCTCGCGGCCGCCCGGGCGGTCCAGGCGGCGGGGCGGCGCCTGGCCTCGGCGCCGGAGGTCCGCCGGAGCACGGGAACAGGCCGCCCGACCGACGCGGACCCGGTCACCGTCTAAGAGCTCGGCGTCCGCGTCGCATCCGACTCCACGGACCTGGTTGGCTACGGCCGCTCACCCTCGACCGGAAATGGACAGTGATGACGATTCTCGCCACGCTCGCCGAGGCGCTGGTCAAGGGGCGCGTCGACGTCGTCGACCTGACCGCACCGCTCTCGGCGGAGACCCCGGTGATCCAGTTGCCGCCCCAGTTCGGCCAGACAGCGCCGTTCGAGCTGGAGGAAATCAGCCGGTACGACGACCGCGGCCCCGCCTGGTACTGGAACAACCTCCGGACGGGCGAGCACACGGGCACCCACTTCGACGCGCCCAACCACTGGGTCACCGGCCGGGACGGCGACGACGTGGCCTCGGTGCCGGTGCGCCGGCTGCTCGCCCCCGCTGCCGTTCTGGACTTCTCCGCGCAGGCCGCCGCCGACCCCGACTTCCTGCTCGAGGTGGAGCACGTCCGGGAATGGGAGGCTGAGCACGGCCCGCTGCCCGACGGCGGCTGGCTGCTCTACCGCACCGGCTGGGACGCCCGGTCGGCGTCGCAGCAGGAGTTCCTCAACGCCGACGACACCGGCCCGCACACTCCGGGGATCTCCCCGGCGTGCGCCGGGTGGCTCGCCGAGGAGGCGCCCGTGATCGGTCTGGGCGTGGAGACCGTCGGCACCGACGCCGGCGCGGCGCACTCCTTCGAACCGCCGTTCCCGTGCCATGCGGCCCTCATGGGCAGCGGCAAGTACGGGCTCACCCAGTTGCAGAACCTCGCCCTGCTGCCGCCGACCGGCGCCATGATCGTGGCGGCCCCGCTCCCGATCGTCTCGGGCTCCGGGTCGCCGTCCCGGGTGCTCGCGCTCGTCGACCGCGGGTGAGTCCTCCGGCGGGCACCGTCGCGCAGTCGGTCGGCGCCGCACTCGTCCGGTGCGGGATCGGGGCGGTGTTCGGCGTGGTGGGGTCCGGGAACTTCGCGGTGACCAACGCGATGGTGGCCGCCGGAGCCCGGTTCGTGGCGGCGCGGCACGAGGGCGGCGCCGCGACGATGGCCGACGCGTACGCCCGTACGAGCGAGAGCGTGGCCGCGGTCAGCGTGCACCAGGGCTGCGGGTTCACCAACGCCCTCACCGGTATCACCGAGGCGGCCAAGAGCCGCACGCCGCTGGTCGTGGTCACGGCGGAGGCGACGTCCGCGCGCTCGAACTTCTTCGTCGACCAGTTCGCGCTGGCCGAAGCGGTCGGAGCGGTGCCCATGCGGATCAGTACGCCGTCGGACGCGGTCGCCGGGGCCGCCGCGGCGGTCGCGACCGCACGGGACGAGCGGCGCACCGTCGTCCTCAACCTGCCGCTCGACGTGCTGGCCCTGCCCGCTCCCGTCGGCGAGCCGCCGGTCACGGCCGGCCCACGGCCTCCCGAACCGGCCGCGGCCGCGATCGAGCAACTGGCTCAGGCGCTGCTGGCGGCTCGGCGGCCGGTCTTCGTCGCCGGCCGCGGGTCTCGCGCGCCCGGCGGCCGGGCCGCGCTGGAGACGCTGGCCGAGCGCTGCGGCGCGCTGCTCGCCACGTCGGCTGTCGCCAAGGGGCTGTTCCGGGGGAGCGCGTGGGACCTCGACGTGTCCGGCGGCTTCGCCACCCCTCTTGCTGCCGAGCTCATCGGGGACGCCGACCTGATCGTCGGGTGGGGCTGCGCGCTCAACATGTGGACGATGCGGCACGGGCGACTGATCGCCGACGACGCCGTCGTCGTCCAGGTGGATCTCGACGAGCAGGCGATCGGGGTGCAGCGGCGGGTCGACGTCGGGGTGGTGGGCGATGTCCGGGAGGTCGCCGACGCGGTGACCGCGGCGGTGCCCGGATCGCGGACCGGCTACCGCAGCGCGGAGGTGCGGACCGCCATCGCCCGGCGCGGCCGGTGGCGGGACGAGCCCTTCGAGGACACCGGGGGAACGCGGCTCATCGACCCACGGACGCTCACCATGGCGCTCGACGACCTGCTGCCGGCCGAGCGGGTCGTGGCAGTCGACTCGGGCAACTTCATGGGGTACCCCAGCATGTTCCTCGACGTCCCCGACCAGCACGGGTTCTGCTTCACGCAGGCCTTCCAGTCGGTGGGCCTCGGCCTGTCGACGGCGATCGGCGCCGCGCTGGCTCGGCCGGACCGGCTGCCGGTCGCCGCCCTGGGCGACGGAGGAGCGCTGATGGGTGCCGCAGAGCTGGAGACCGTCGTCCGGCTACGCCTGCCCATGGTGGTCGTCGTGTACGACGACGCCGCGTACGGCGCGGAGGTCCACCACTTCGGCCCGGACGGGCATCCGCTGGACACCGTGCGCTTCCCGGAGACCGACTTCGCCGCCCTCGCGCGGGGTCACGGCTTCGAGGCGGTCACCGTCCGGGGCGTGGCAGACCTGGACGGCGTCGCGACGTGGCTGGCCGGCCCCCGCTCGGCACCGCTGCTGGTCGATGCGAAGGTGACCCGGGACCAGCCGGCATGGTGGCTCGAGGAGGCGTTCCGGGGCCACTAGGCCGTCGCTCGGGCCGGTTCGGTGCCTCCCCGACCTGGGCCGCGACGACGTCCCGTTCCCGTGAACGATGTCCCCAGATGTACTGACCGGACAGGTTGGTCAAGCGGCTGATGGGCGGATGGCCGCCGATGCCGGTGTGGGGCCGATGGTGGTTGTAGGCGTGTAGCCGAGTAGGGAGGGCGTCGCGGCGGGTGGTCTCGCTGGGGAAGAATTGTGCGAAGGCCCATTCGGTGGTCATCGTGCGGTTGAAGCGCTCGACCTTCCCGTTCGTCTGTAGCCGGTAGGGCCGGGTCCGCTTCGGGGTGATGGCCAGCTGAGCGCAGGCAGCTGCCCAGTCGCGGCTGCGGTAGCAGCCGCCGTTGTCGGTGAGGACTCGGCGGGCGGTGACGCCGCGGGCGGCGAACCAGGCCACCACTCGGTGCAACACGGCGGGGGCGGTGACGGCGAGCTCGTCGTCGTGGATCTCGGCGTAGGTCAGTCGGCTGTGGTCGTCGAGGACGACGTGGATGAAGCCGTGACGCATCAGCGGTTGGCCATGACGGCTGCGGGCCCGGCCGCCGTCGAGTGCCCGGTTGGTCCTGCCCTGGGCCCGGCCCAGGAACCGCCATCACCGCCGGCGGGGATGTTGCCCAGCTTCTTGACGTCGACGTGCAGCAGTTCCCCGGGTGCGGCGTGCTCGTAGCGAACGACCTGCCGCTCGATGCGGTCCAGCCGGGCCAGCCGGCTGATGCGGCAGCGGCGCGACACCGCCCCGGCAGTCGAGGGTGCTACCCCGGGTCTCGGCCGCCAGCCGGATGGCGACGGCCAACACCGGCACGGGCCAGCCCCGGAACACCCCGGCCCGGAACAAGGCGATCCCCCTGGGCATCATCAGCAGGCCCCGACAAGGAGCCGACGGCCTGCAGCCCGCCGCCGATCGA
>JALYMS010000291.1 GCA_030773535.1 Actinomycetota bacterium
GACGCCACCGACGGTACGGGTCGAGGACGCGACACGCGCGCCCTCGACCCGCGGCGTCACACCGCCGGGAGGGCGTTGAGCTTCCGGCTCTGGATGACCTCGTCGACGATGCCGTAGGCCTTGCACTCCTGGGCGGTCAGGATCTTGTCGCGCTCGATGTCGGTGCGGACCTGGTCGACGGTCTGCCCCGTGTGCCGGGCCAGGATCTCCTCCATCTGGGACCGAACCCGCTGGATCTCCGCGGCGTGGATCTCCAGGTCCGAGACCTGACCGCCGGACTCACCCGAGGGCTGGTGGATCAGCACCCGGGAGTACGGCAGCGCCAGCCGCTTGCCCGGCGTCCCGGCCGCGAGCAGGACGGCGGCGGCCGAGGCGGCCTGGCCCATGCAGACGGTCTGGATGTCGGGCCGGACGAACATCATCGTGTCGTAGATCGCCATGAGCGACGTGAACGAGCCGCCGGGCGAGTTGATGTAGATCGTGATGTCACGGTCGGGGTCGGTGGACTCCAGCGTGATCAGCTGGGCCATCACGTCGTTTGCCGAGGCGTCGTCGATCTGCACCCCGAGGAAGATGATCCGTTCCTCGAAGAGCTTGTTGTAGGGGTTGGACTCCTTCATGCCGTAGCTCGTGCGCTCCACGAAGGAGGGCAGGATGTAGCGGCTGGAGGGCATCTGGAAGCTCATCGTGTGTTCTCCGAACCGTCAGTTGTCGGTGACCGGGTTGCTGTTGTCGGTCATGGCGGCGCGGCTGACCACGTGGTCGACGAAGCCGTACTCCAGGGCCTCCTGCGCGGTGAACCACCGGTCGCGGTCGGAGTCCTTCTCGATCTGCTCCACCGGCTGACCGGTGTGCCGCGCCTGCAGCTCGTTGAGCTCCGACTTGGTGCGGCGGAACAGGTCGGCCTGGATGGCGATGTCCGACGCGGTGCCACCGACGCCCGCGGAGGGCTGGTGCATCATGATCCGCGCGTGCGGCAGGGCGTACCGCTTGCCGGCGCTCCCGGCCGTGAGCAGGAACTGCCCCATCGAGGCCGCGAGACCCATCCCGTACGTGGCGACGTCGCAGTCGATGAACTGCATCGTGTCGTAGATCGCCATGCCGGCGGTGACCGAGCCACCGGGCGAGTTGATGTAGAGGTGGATGTCGCGCTTGGGGTCCTCGGCGGACAGCAGCAGCATCTGGGCGGCCAGCTGGTTGGCGATGACGTCGTCGACCTGGCTGCCCAGGAAGATGATCCGCTCGCGCAGCAGGCGCTCGTAGACGGAGTCGCCGAGGTTCATCATCCCCCCGGCGCCGCGCATCAGGGGCGCGCCCGCCAGGTTCGGGTCGAGGGTGCTCACGGGTGGAAGGACCTCCGTAGGACTGTCGGTGCAGTCGGTCTCGGTGGGGTGGTGCGGGCTGGAACGGCCGGCCGTGAGGCGGTACCCCTCGGTGCTCGGCTGAGTCCTGTCGACCCTAACGCGGACCCCCGACGCGACAGTCCTCCACGGGGCGGTGTTCGCCGACGGCGCAGCCAGGATGTGCGGCGGCCCGAATACAGAACGACGCCGCCCCACCCCGGGTCGGGGTGGGACGGCGTCGTTCCGGCGGCGGCCTCCGGTCAGGCGTCGGCGCCCTTCGGGGCCTCGACCTCGCCGACGGGACCTGCGTCGTCGTCCGCTGCGACCGCGTCGTCCCCCGCGACCGCGTCGTCCTCGGCTGCGTCGGCGTCGTCCTCAGCCGTGGGAGCCGGCGCCTGCACCGTCTTCGGGCGGAGCGCCTCCAGGTCGACGACGTTGCCCGAGGCGTCGGTGATCGTCGTCTGCTCGAGCAGCTGGGCCAGCGTCTTGGTCCGGCGGACGTCGGCGACGAACTCGGCGATGTTGCCGCCCTGCTGGAGCTGCTGGGCGTACTGCTCCGGGCTCATCCGGTTGCGCTGGGCCTGCGCCATGATCTGCGCGGAGAGGTCCTCGTTGTCGACGGTGACCTCACGGGCGTCGGCGACCGCGTCCAGGATGAACTGCGTCCTGACCGCCTGCTCGACCGTCTTGCGCTGCTCGGCGTCGTACTCCTCGCGGGTCTGGCTGCCCGACATCGACAGGAACGTGTCCCAGTCCATCCCGGCCTGCTGCAGCTCCTGCTCGAAGGCCCGGTTGCGCCACTCGATCTCGCGCTCGACCAGGTTCTCCGGCACCGGCACCTCGACGACCTCGAGCAGGTGCTCGATGAGCTTGTCGCGGGCCTGCGCCCCCTGCTGGAGGGTCTTGGTGCGGGCCAGCCGGGTGCGGACGTCGTCGCGCAGCTCGGCGAGGGTGTCGAACTCGCTGGCGGTCTGCGCGAACTCGTCGTCGAGCTCGGGCAGGTCCTTGGTCTTGACCGAGCGGACCGTGACGGTGACCTCGGCGGACTCGCCGGCGTTGGGGCCGGAGAGCAGCGCGGTGGAGAAGGTCTTCGACTCCTCGGCGGACAGCCCGCGGACGGCGTCGTCCAGGCCCTCCATGAGGTTGCCCGAGCCGACCTCGTAGGACATGCCGGTGGTCGAGCCGTCCTCGAGTACCTCGCCGTCGAGCTTCGCCTCCAGGTCGATGGAGACGAAGTCGCCGTCCTGCGCCGGGCGGTCGACGCCGGTGAGCATGGCGAAGCGCTCGCGCATGACGTCGATCTGCTTGTCGATGTCCTCGTCGGCGACCTCGACGTCGTCGACGGTCACCGCGAGCTCCTCGAGCGGCGGGAGCTCGACCTGCGGGGCGACGTCGACCTCGGCGGTGAAGGCCAGGGTGTCGTTGTCGTCGAGGCGGGTGACCTCGATGTCGGGCTGGCCCAGGACGCGGACCTGGTTCTCGCGGATCGCCTCGGAGTAGACCTCCGGGACGGCGTGCTGCACGACCTGCTCGAGGATCACCGGCCGGCCGATGCGCTGGTCGAGCACGCGGTTGGGGACCTTGCCGGGGCGGAAGCCGGGCACGCGCACCTGCTTGCCGAGCTCCTTGTAGACCTCACCGAAGGCGTGGTCCAGGTCCCCCCAGGGCACCTCGATCGCCATCCGGACCCGTGTGGGGCCGAGTTCCTCGATGGTGGTCTTCACAGCGGCAGTGCTCCTCGGATTGCGGGCAGACGGGCGCCGCCGGGCATGGACGGCGCGGGATTGCTCCCGAGTCTAGAGACGTCCGAGGTGGGGCCGGGGCGGCGGGATGCGGACTCCAGCACGCCGGAACGTCGGGGTGGCGGGATTTGAACCCACGGCCCCCCGCTCCCAAAGCGGGTGCGCTACCAAGCTGCGCCACACCCCGTGACCTGCGCGAGTCTAGGTGCGCCGGCGGCGGCGCCGATGCCAGGGCCGGCGCCCATGCCAGGCTCCCACCGGCCCAGCCGGGCGGCGGATCAGTGCCGCTCGGCGCTCCGGGGCGCCGGGGCGGTCTCCACCAGGCGATCCATGGCCCTGCTCGCGGCCTCCGCGAGCACGTCGAGGACCTCCGCGCCGAAGTCGCGCGCGTCGGTGTCCAGCAGGCAGACGGCGCCCAGGACCTCACCCGTGGGGGACACCAACGGCACCCCGGCATAGGCACGCAGGCCGTCAACGGTGTGCAGGGGATTGGCGGACGTCGCCTCGTCCTCAGCCCAGTCCGGGACGACGTAGCTCTCGCCGGTCCGCACGACCCGTGCACACAGCGACCACTCGATCGGTGTCCCACGGACCTCGGCGAGCCATCCGGAGAGTCCGTGCTGCCCCGCGACGATCTGCGAGTTGGTCAGCACGACGTTCAGCAGCGCGATCGGCGCGTGCAGCCGCTCCGCGAC
>JALYMS010000292.1 GCA_030773535.1 Actinomycetota bacterium
CGGAGATGATCGTTGACGTCGGGCTCCAACCACGGCACGGACGGTGGGCCGCTGCGGCTCTGCCAGACGAGGTCGAACGAGCGGCCGGGTGCGGCCTCGGCCACGATCCGCTCCGCCGCCGCCCGCAGCTCGGCCTGGTAGGCGCCCCCGTCGGGTCCGGCCACCTCGGCCATCACGTCGGGGATGCTGTGCGCGGTCGCCACCAGCCGCGCCGTGCCCCGGACCTCCTCGGGCAGCGAGGTGAGGGCCGCCGCCAGCGCGTCGGCATTGGCCTGCACGAAGCCCGGTGCGTCGAAGTAGTGCGGCAGCTTCTCCGCGGTCGGGCCGCCTGGGTGGGCTGTGGAGGCGATGGTCGCGCGGGCCCGCGCGATGTCCTCGTGGTACTGCCGGCAGCCGGAGAACGAGGCGTACGCCGAGGTGGCGAAGACGTAGACGTGCTCGATGCCGTCCTCGGCCATCTGCCGCCAGGTGTCCTCGACGTAGGGCGCCCAGTTCCGGTTGCCCCAGTAGACCGGCAGAGCCAGGCCGGCCTCCGCCAGGTCCTTCTCGACGGACGAGATGAGCGCCTTGTTCTGCTCGTTGATGGGGCTCCTGCCCCCGAAGGAGTGGTAGTGCTCGGCGACGTCCAGCAGCCGCTCGCGGGGGACGCCGCGGCCGCGGGTCACGTTCTCCAGGAACGGCATCACGTCCTCGGGACCCTCGGGACCACCGAAGGAGAGCACGAGCAGCGCCTCGCGCCGCCCGGGCGGGGCCGGGGCGGCGGACGGCGGCCGGCCGCCGTTGTTGCGGTCAGCGAGGGACGGGTCCTCGTCAGGGCGCTGGCCAGGGGGCGTGATGTCGACGTCGGTGGCACGTGGCACGGCTGTTTCTCTCTCTCCGGACCCGGCTGGATGCAGTCAGATGAATGCAGCTCACACGCCTACGGCGTGGAAGCCTCCGTCGACGTGCACGATCTCGCCGGTGGTGGCCGGGAACCAGTCCGAGAGCAGCGCGACGACGGCCTTGCCCGAGGGCTCGGTGTCGGTGACCGACCAGCCCAGCGGCGCGCGGGACTCCCAAGCCTCCTCGAACTGGTTGCTCCCGGGGATCGACTTCATCGCCATGCTGCGCAGCGGTCCTGCGGCCACGATGTTGACCCGCACCCCCTCGGGGCCGAGCTCGCGCGCCAGGTAGCGCGACGTCGCCTCGAGAGCCGCCTTGGCCGGCCCCATCCAGCCGTACACGGGCCAGGCGACGGTGGCATCGAACGTCAGCCCCACGACGGACGACGACTCGCCGAACAGCGGCCGGCAGGCCTGCGTCAGCGAGGCCAGCGACCAGGCGGACACCTGGAACGCCGTCGCCACCGGCTCCCACGGCACCTCGGGAAAGCCCTCACCCATCGCCTCCTGCGGGGCGAAGCCGATCGAGTGGACGACGCCGTCGAGGCCGTCCACGTGCTCGCGCAGCCGGTCGGCCAGCGTCGACAGGTGCTCGGGGTTCGTGACGTCGAGCTCGATGACCGGCGCCTCCTGCGGCAGCCGCTTGGCCACCCGCCGGCACAGCGACAGGGTCCGCCCGAAGTTCGACAGCACCACCGTGGCGCCCTGCTCCTGTGCGATGCGTGCCGTCGCGTAGGCGATCGACGCCTCGGTCAGCACCCCGGTGACCAGGATCTTCTTGCCGGCGAGGATTCCGTCGCCCGGAGTCGTCATCTCAGTGCCCCATTCCCAGTCCGCCGTCGACCGGGACGACCGCCCCGGTGATGTAGCCCGCCGCGTCGCCGGCCAGGAAGCGCACGACGCCGGCGATCTCCTCCGCCGAGGCGTACCGGCCCAGCGGCACCTGCCCCAGGATCTCCTTCTGCCGGGCCTCCGGCAGCGCCGCGGTCATGTCCGTGGTGACGAACCCCGGTGCCACGACGTTGGCCGTGATGCCGCGGCTGCCCAGCTCGCGGGCGATCGAGCGGGCAAGGCCGACCAGCCCGGACTTGCTGGCCGCGTAGTTGGCCTGCCCGGCCGAGCCGAGCAGCCCGACCACCGAGGAGACGAAGATCATCCGGCCGGAGCGGGCGCGGACCATCTTCGCCGAGGCGCGCTTGGCCACCCGGTAGGCAGCGGTGAGGTTGGCGTCGACGACCTCGGTGAAGTCCTCCTCCTTCATCCGCATCAACAGCCCGTCGCGAGTGATGCCGGCGTTGCTGACCAGTACCTCGACCGGTCCTTGACGCTCCTCGACCTGGCTGAACGCCCGGTCGACCGCGTCGGCGTCGGTCACGTCGCACTGCACGCCGAGAAGCCCGTCGGGGGCACCGCTGCCGCGATGGGTGACGGCGACCGCGTCGCCGGCCTCCGCGAAGGAGCGGGCGATGGCCAGCCCGATCCCCCGGTTCCCGCCGGTCACCAGCACTGACCTGCCCACGTGCCACTCCCCTGCGCCGACCGTTGTGTCCTGCGAACTTATCCGGAACCGGCCGACGGGACCGGGCGGGAAGGGTGCGTGCTCAGGGAGCGGGGCGGAGGAGCTTGCCGCAGGTCGGCCAGGCGCGGGCCCCCTGCACGGCCAGGACCTTCTCCGCGACGGCGATCTGCTCGCTCTGCGTCGCGAGGTCGGCCCGCGGGGCGTGGGCGGCGCCGCCGAAGGCCTCCCAGGTGCGCTGGGAGAACTGGAGGCCGCCGTAGTAGCCGTTGCCCGTGTTGATGCTCCAGTTCCCGCCGGACTCGCATCGGGCGACACCGCTCCAGTCGTGCGCGCCGGCGACCGGACCCGGGTTCGCGGGAGGAGGTCCGCCGCCGGGTCGGCCCGACGGGACGGGGGCCGGCTGCGGGGCAGGAACCGGCTGCGGGGCTGGAGCCGGCGGCGATGCCGTCCGCTGCGCGGCGGTGCGCCGGCTCTCCAGGGCGACGAGTGCGGTCCGGGCCTCCTGGAGCTCGGCCTCCATCGCCTCCTGCTGCTGCGTGACCGCCGCCGCCGTGTCCCGGGCCCGGGTCTCGGCCCCCTCCGCCGCGGCCAGGGAGACGGCGGCCTGCTTCTCGAGCGCGGCGGCCTCCGCGAGACGGATCCCCGTGGCCGCCATGGTGTCGTCGGCCGAGCGCTGGATCCCGGTGAACCGGTCGACGACGTCGGAGCGCCGGTTGCCGGCGGCGTCGAGGAGGGCGGCCCGCTCGATGATCTGGGCGGGGCCGGAGGCGGTCAGGAGCGCCTGCAGGCCCGGTGAGGTGGTGCCGAGCATGTAGCTGTCGCGGGCGAACGCGGCCAGGTCGGTGCGCGCTGCAGCGAGGTCGAGCGATGCCTGTTCGGCCGCGGCCAAGGCGGCATCGGCGGCTGCCCGGGCGGTCGAGTGGTCCGCCAGCGTCCGCCCGTGCTCGACCGAGGCGGCTCCGGCCAGGGCGCGAGCCGAGTCCACCGCCGCCTGCGCGGCACCGAGCCGGGCCAGCACCTGTTCGACCTGAGCGGCGGCGTCGTCGGCGGCCTGACGTACGGCTTCGACCTGCCCGCCGGAGGGTGCGGCCGACGCGGTGCCGGGGACGGCCCCCAGGCCCAGGGCCAGGGCGATCGCGGCACCGGCGAGCCGGCTCGGCGACCGACGGCACGCGACGGGTCCCGCTATGACTTCCTCGCGCACGTACCCACCTCTCGCCGCCCTCCCGTTCTCCTGCGCACGTCGTGCTCCCCCGCCTAGTGGATCGGCCGAACCGGCGAATTGCTTGAGGGGCGGCGGGCCGCCGCAGGGATCACGCGTCGACGTCCTCGTGGGTGTTCAGTCCGGGGATGCGCCGGACCGAACCCCAGCCGAACCGGGCCCACACCACGAGCAGCCCTGCTCCGGCCAGCGAGCCGAGCGAATCACGGACCAGGTCCCCGTTGGTGTCGTCGTTGCCCTCCGAGAGGCGGGTGCCGAACCACGCGTCGGACCGCCACTCGTAGATCTCCCACAGCGCCCCGACGGCGATGCCCAGAGCCGCCGTGATGACGGCGATGCCGATGTAGTGCCGCAGGTGCGTCTCGGAGCGAGGGTCGGGAACCACGTCCAGACGTGCCAGGGCGATGTAGATCACCGGTGCGGTCAGCATGGGCAGGGTGAAGTGGACGAGGTCGTCGAAGCGAACGTATTGGTCGTAGAGGTGGAACGTCTCCCCGAAGCCCTGCAGCGCCATCGCCACCGTGAGCGAGAGGTCGTAGATCCGGGGCAGGTTGACCGCCCGCGCGACCAGCATGATCGCTCCGAGGCCGGCCAGCAGCGCCGCTGCTCCCGGCCGACCCGTCGCCGCGTAGACGACCGCGCCGCCCAGGACGACCAGCCGCAGGACGTCGATGCCGTCCCTGATCACGGGCGTCCAGTCGCCGAGCACCAGCCTACGCACGTCCATGACCGACGCCCTACCCGGCGATCTCCGCTGCGACCCGGTGCATCGGGCGCCGGCCCGACGCTCCCGGAGGACGGCAGAGCTCAGCCCAGCCAGTCCACGGCCTCCCGCGCGACGTCCGGCGGGACGGTGTGGGGGCCGGAGAACTCTCGATAGGTCACGTCGTACCCGTCGTCGCGGAGCTGGGGCACGATCCTCCGGCTGGTCCGGTCGATCGGGAGGACGTCGTCGGCGTCCCCGTGCGAGACGAACACCGGCGGTCTGCCCTCGCGGGGCGCTCCCGGCGGCACGAAACCCGGCGAGAACGCGACGATCCTCCGGAACAGGTTCCCGTTGGCCAGCCCGAGGCCCAGCGCGTACGAGGCGCCGTCGGAGAACCCGGCGACGGCGACCCTGCCCGCCTCCACGGCGAAGGCGGCGAAGACCTTCGCCAGCGCCCGGTCGACGAGCGCGGCGTCCGGCCCGTAGGCGCCGCCGATGGCGTCCCACGTCGCCCCCCGCGACGCCGGCGCGAGCAACAGCAGGCCGCGTTCCTCGGCCAGGGGACGCAGCAGGGCCAACCCGGCCTCCGCGTCGCCGCCGGCTCCGTGGAGGCTCAGCACGAGGGGCACCGCTGCGCCGGGGACGAGGGTGGACGGGACGTGCAGCAGCGGATCACGGACCGGCTCCAGACCCAGCGGATGGGTGCCGGGAACGGAAGGCGCGCCGGATGGCGGAGTCGACGATGCCCCCGGGCGCGCGGTCAGGACTGCGCCGTCCGCCCGGTCCGGCCCGCCCGACGCACCGTCTGGCACGGGAGCGCCGCAGGCGGCGAGTAGGGCGACGGCCGCGACGTGGCCGGCCGCTCCTAGCAGGCGTCGGCGCGTCAGCACGTCTCCCCCTACCGCCGTTCCGTCCGGCCGGCGACGATCCTCGACCGGCTCGCCGCAGGTCAGCACGGTCGACCGTTCCGCAGGGCGGCGCACTGGTCCCGGGCCGCTCCGGTCACGCGGGGAACGATGCCGAGCTCCGTCAGCTGGTCGGCGGCGGCGGCCATCTCGGCCGCCCGGCGACCGGCGTGCATGTGCGTGCTCTCGAACATCACGTCGACGGTGCGCTCGTCGAACGCGGCCATCTCGGCAGCGATGTTCCCGTGCAGCCAGTCGCGGACGCCGGCGGTCTCGGCAGCCGCGAGCGCCTCGACCACCGCGGCGGCCACGCCCTTCCAGAACACGCTGCGGAGCAGCTTGCGGGAGATCGCCGCCCCGGCCGGGCCCGGCAGCACGTCCACCGTCACGCCGAACCCCGCGAAGATCTCGGCATAACGCTGCGCCCCCTCCCCGGAGACCATCATCGGCGTCCGCATGCCGTTGCCGGGCACGACCGACATCAGGGCGACGTCCACGACAGGGACGCCCTCCGGCGCCGCCTCGACCAGCGCCGCCTTCACCCCCGGCGAGGCGGAGTTCAGGTCGGCCCAGACGGTTCCCGGCCGCAGCCCGGGCAGCGCGTTGCGGAGGGCGGTCATCGCGTCGTGCGAGCTGTTGACGCTGAGCACCAGGTCGGCGTCACGGACCGCGTCTGCCTCC
>JALYMS010000293.1 GCA_030773535.1 Actinomycetota bacterium
CCCTGTGGCCGGCGTTCGCCCTGGCGATCTTCGTGACCGGCGCCGTGTCGGACTGGCGGCACGCCTTCCTGATCGGGCTCTTCCCCGTCGCGTTCGCCATCTGGATCCGCCTGCGCTGCCCCGAGTCACGCCAGTGGGAGGCGATGAGGGAGCTGCGGCTCAGCGGGTCCACGGAAGGTCGGCCCTCGGGAGGAACCCTGGCCCGCGAGGCGGCTCAGCCGTTCAAGGACATCTTCAGCCGCAACGTCGTACGGATCACCGTCGTCGGCACGTTGGTGGTCTTCGGCGCGCAGTACTCCTACTACGTCTACTCATCCTGGATGCCGGTGTATCTGACGCAGACCCTGGGCTTCTCGCCGGAGGACTCCCGGTCGATCCTGTACGCGGGCGCGGCGATCTCCTTCGTCACCTACATCGCCGCCGGAGCCCTCGGCGACGTGTGCGGACGGCGCAACGCGCTGCTGAGCTTCGCGGCGGTCCAACTGGTCGCCTTCGGCTTCTTCGCGTTCCTCAACGCCGTCGATGCCGGCCGTGGGCTGATCGTGCTGTCCTACCTGGCCATCTCTTTCGGGCTCGGCTACTTCGGGATCTTCGGCGTCTGGTTCGGCGAGCTCTTCTCCACCCCGATGCGGGCCACCGGTTCGGCGTTCTGCTACTCGGTGGGCCGCGGCTTGGCGAGCTTCGGCCCGACCGTGGTCGGTGTGCTGGCCGCCAGCTACGGGCTGGGTGGCGGCATCTCCACGGGGCTGGCCGCCGTTCTGCTGATGATGGTGCTCGCCACGCTGCTCAAGGAACGACGCGGACGCGTCATCACGGCCACCGACTGACGCACCGGCCCGACGCACCCGGCTCGACACACCCGGCCGGACGGCCACGCACGTCCATCCCACGGCGGCCCGAGAGGAACGGCGATGCCTGACGCGGAGCAGTACGAGGCGTTGTGGCCGGTGGAGCCGACGGCGCCCACCGCCACCGCCGCGGTCCCGACGATGGGTGACCTCGACGGTCGCACGGTGGCCTTCCTGTGGGACTACCTGTTCAAGGGGCCGGAGATGTTCGACCTCGTCGCTGAGTCGCTCAAGGCGGAGTACCCGACGATGTCCTTCGTCGGGCACGAGGTGTTCGGGAACATCCACGCCACGGGCGCCGAGGAGGCGCGGGTCCTGGCCGAGATCCCCGACAAGCTGCGGCAGTGGGGGGTCGACGCCGCGGTCCTCGCCGTCGGCGCCTAGGGCAGCTGCATGCCTGCCGTGATGCGGGCCGCAGCCGTGGTGGAGAAGGCCGGCGTGCCGGCCGTGGCGATCGGAGCGTCGGGCTTCGAGAGCATGGGGCGGGCGGTGGCCCGGTGGCTGGGCGTATCCGACGTCCCCATCGCCAGCTATCCGGGCGTGATCCTGACCGACTCCGACGAGGAGTTCCGGCGCAAGGTGCGCGAGACGGTGGCCCCGGCGGTGCGGGACGGGCTGGTCGAGCGGTCCTCCGGCCCGGCCGTCGCCGCGGAGGAGCCCGAGCCGCCGGCACGGTCGGTCTTCCTACGCGGCTCCCTCGACGACGTGCAGGAGGATCTCCTGCGCCGCGGCCTGTCCGACGGGCTGCCGGTGATGCCCCCGACCGCCGAGCGGGTGGAGCGCTTCCTCCCCTTCACCGACCGGTTGCCCGACGAGGTCCTGGGCGTCCTGCCGCCGGACCTGCGGCCGTTGTCGGTGTGGTCGGTCGCCGCGCACGGGGTCATGGCCGGTTGCCGACCCGAGTACATGCCGGTCCTCGTCGCCCTCGGGGAGTGCTTGGCGGACCCGCGCTTCCGCCTGGAGGACGCCGGCTCCACCCCCGGCTGGGAGCCGATGGCCGTGCTGAGCGGGCCGATCGCCGATGACCTCAACTTCAACTCCGGGACGGGGGTGATGCGGGTCGGGCGGCAGGCGAACACCAGCGTCGGGCGGTTCGTCCGCATGCTGATGCGCAACGTCGCCGGGCTGTGGATCCCGCCGGGGAACACCGATCAGGGGGCCGTCGCGTCGACCTTCAACGTGGTTCTTGCCGAGGACGACGCCGCTGTGCTGGCCACCGGCTGGCCTGAGCACCGCGTCGACGAAGGTCTCGGGCCCGACGACGACATGGTCGGCCTCCGTAGCGTCGTCACCATCAGCGCGCCCATCTACAGCTCCGGTTCGCGCGCCGAGGAGCATCTGCGCACGATCGCCGACCTCTTCGGCCGGGCCATCGGCCCCTGGGCCTGGACCGGCGTGGCCTTCGGCGCCTGGCATCCGCTCCTGGTCCTCGGACCGAGCATCGCCGCGACGATCAGCGCGGACGGCTGGACCAAGGACGACGTCCGCCGCTACCTGCACGAGACCGTGCGGGGGCCGGCGGGCTGGATGGAGAAGTGCGCTGAGGACGTCGGGCGCACCGGCTTCCGGTTCGCCGGCTCCGTGGCCCGCGGCGAGGCGCCCTTCGAGTACGCGCAGTCCGACGACCCCGACCGGCTGGTACCGATGTTCGTCCGGCCCGAGTGGATCGGCATCGTGGTGGCCGGCAGCGCCGCACGGAACCAGTCCCGCGCCTACGTCAACAACCACGCGCAGGGGGCGCCGGTCGCGCGTCGGGTGCACCGGCCCGAGGGGTGGCGCCGGCTGCTGGATGCCGAACGGCGACGGACCGGCCGGCCCCGGTGAGGAGCTCGTAGTGGCGGCGTCTCCGGAGGCCCCGACCCCCGTGGAGCGGATCCTGCAGGCCCTGGCGGACGGCGTCCGGGTCGTCGACCTGGCCCATCCGCTCAGCGAGTCCACGCCGTTCTCGCCGAACTCCCCCGGCTACCGGCGCAGCCTGCTCCGCCGGCACGGCGACGTCGTGCTGGAATCCGGGGTGTCGTTCGCCAGCGACATGGTGGCGACCGGGACGCACGCCGGCACGCACATCGACGCGATCTCCCACATCTCCTGCGACGGCCGGCTGCACGGCGGCCACGACGCGTGGGAGGCGCAACGCGGCGGCGGGTTCGCGGTCCACGACATCTACTCGTTGCCCCCCGTGGTGGCGCGGGGCGTGCTGCTCGACGTGGCCCGCCTGCACGGCCTGGACGTCCTGCCCGGGGGATACGGGATCACCGGGGACGATCTCGACGCGGCGGCGGCGCAGAGCCGCGTCGACGTCCGTGCCGGCGACGCCGTGCTGGTCCGCTCGGGGTGGAGTGCGCACTTCGGCGATCCCGAACGGTTCGTCGGGCTGCGGAACGGCGCCCCTGGGCTCACCGAGTCGGCCGCGGACTGGCTGATCGAGCGGGGCGTCCGCGTCGCGGGCGGGGAGACGATCGCCTTCGAGCAGATCGAGGCCGGTGCCGGCCATGCGCGGCTGCCGGTGCACCGCAAGCTCCTGTTCGACGCGGGCATTCCGATCATCGAGGTGCTCGACCTCGCGGAGTTGTCGAGCGCAGGAGCGGCGAGCTTCCTGTTCGTCCTGGCGCCGTTGCCTCTCGTGGGGGCCACCGGATCACCCGCCCGGCCGCTCGCGATCGTCGACCGAGCCACCTGACCCGAGCCCGACGCTCAGCCGCTCTTCTCGGTGACGCCGGCGGAGTCGAACGTGGCGACGTCCCCGAGCGCGCGGGCCGCGGCGGCCACGAGTGGCAGGGCCAGCAGCGCCCCCGTGCCCTCCCCGAGGCGCAGGTCCAGACCCAGCAGCGGGCGCAGGCCCAGATGCCGGAGGGCGATGCCGTGTCCCGGCTCGGCCGAGGTGTGCCCGGCCAGCGCGTACTCCAGCGCCGGAGGGCACAGGGCGGCGGCGACGAGCGCGGCGGAGCCGGCGATGACTCCGTCGAGCAGGACCGGGACGCGGGCGGCGGCCGCCCCGAGGACGAAGCCGGCCAGGGCGGCGTGCTCCAGACCGCCCACCTCGGCGAGTGTGGCGAGCGCCGTCTCCGGGGAAGAGGGCCGCTCGGGAATGCGGCCCACGGCCCGGGTCACGACCTGCACCTTGCGGGCCAGCGTGGGGTCGTCCACGCCGGTGCCGCGGCCGGTGGCGGCGGCCGGCTCCGCCCCCGTGAACGCACAGATCAGCGCCGCCGAGGCGGTCGTGTTCGCGATGCCCATGTCGCCGGTGACCAGGCTGCCCGAGGCGGTCGCCAGGCGGGTCGCCATCTCGATCCCGATCTCCACCGCACGGCGGGCCTCGTCGAGCGTCATCGCCGGGCCCGCCGACAGGTCCGCCGTGCCGGAGCGCACCTTGCGGTCGTAGAGGTTGGGCGCGGGGTCGAGCACGGCGGCCACGCCGACGTCGACGACGACGACCTCGGTGCCCATCTCGGCGGCGAACGCGTTCACCACGGCGCCTCCGGCGAGGAAGTTGGCGACCATCTGGGCGGTCACCTCCTGCGGCCACGGCGTCACCCCCTGGGCGTGCACGCCGTGGTCACCGGCGAACACGGCGACCGTCGCCGGCGCAGGTAGTGGAGCCGGGCAGGTGCCCACGATCCCGGCGAGCTGGGCGGCGACGTCCTCCAGCACGCCCAGCGAGCCCGGTGGCTTGGTCATCCGGTCCAGCCGCTCGCGGGCCGCCTGCTCCGCCGCGGCGTCGCGGGGGACGACGGCGGCGATCGTGTCGCCGAGGAGCGTTCCCGGGAAGGGCGTCGGGTCGGTGCTCAAGAGATCTCCTCGCGGATGCGTCCGGTGGTCAGGGTCGAGGCCAGCGCGGCGGCGAAGGCCCAGGAGGTCGCCCGGTCGCGGACGGAGACCCGGAGGTGGTCGGGGGTGAGCCCGGGAAAGGTGTCGCCGCGGCGCACCGCCCACCCCTGCTCGCGCAGCGCCTGCCGCACCCGGGCGCCGTCGGGAACCCGCAGGAGGACGAACGACGACCGTGGCCGCCCCTCGACCACCACGCCCGGAGGTAGCGCCTCCACCAGCGCGGCCCGCCGCCCGGTCAGCGCGCGGGCGGCCGCTTCGGCCTCCGCCCGGGCGGCCGGCGACGAGCACGCGGTCAGTGCGGCCAGCGCGGGCGTGGAGACCGGCCAGTGCGGCTGGTGCGCGGCCAGGCGCGCGACGAGGTCGGCGGGCCCGAGGGCGTAGCCGACCCGCAACCCGGCCAGGCCCCAGGTCTTCGTCAGGCTGCGCACCACCACGAGCCCGGGAAGATCGCTCCGGCCGGCCAGGGAGTCACGTTCTCCCGGGACGGTGTCGGCGAACGCCTCGTCGACCACCAGCACGCGACCGGGCCGGACGAGGGCGGCGAGGTCCTCGGCCGGGTGCAGCACCGACGTCGGGTTGGTGGGGTTGCCCAGCACCACCAGATCGGCGTTGTCGGGTACCACCCGCGGGTCCAGGCGGTACCCGTCCTCGGCGCGGAGGACCAGGGAGGACACGGGATGGCCTGCCGCGTGCAGCGCCAGCTCCGGCTCGGTGAAGGACGGGTGGACGACGACGGCCCGGCACGGGGTCAGCGCGCGCGCCAGCAGCACGAAGGCCTCCGCCGCGCCGGAGGCGAGCAGGACCTCGGCCGGATCCCGGCCGTGCGCGGCGGCGACGGCGGCGCGCGCCGGGGCGGCGTCCGGATAGCCGGCGCTGCGGTCCAGCGCCTCGTGCAGCACCGTGCGCAGCCACGGCGGCGGCGTGCCCGACCGGACGTTCACGGCCAGGTCGATGAGTCCCGGGGCCAGCTCGGCGTCGCCGTGGTGCCGGAGGTCCGGGCCGGGAAGGGAGGGCCCGCTCATGCCGAGACCGCCACGGTGACCCGGCCGTGCACGGTCTTGCCCACCACCAGCGAGCCGCCGCCCAGCAGCGCGGCGGCCTCGGCCACCGACGGGGTCCCCGTCAGCGCGGCCACCCGGGAGGACGGCGAGGGCACCGCGACCGTGGCCAGCTCTGCCGCGCTGTAGCCGGTGAGCGGCCATCCCCGCCGGGCGGCGGCGTGCGTCAACCCGGGCTCGGCCACGCGGGAATCCACCGTGGCCAGCCGCACCTCCGCACTGCCCGGCGGGAGGACGGCGTCGACGGCGGCGAGCACCTCCTCCGCGCTGACACCGGACCGGGCGCCGATCCCCACCGTCCGCACTCCGCGACCATGCTGCTCCGATCGCGCGATCCGGTCTTCCGCGGCGCAGGCCACGACGAAGCGCTCGGCGATACCCGGACTGCCGGCCCAGTTCAGGTGGAGGTAGGAGGCATGGACGCCGCCGTGCACGAAGCCCTCGGGGTCGCCGGCCGCCCACTGCCAGGCGGGCACCGCGCCCGACTTCGGTTCGGCGTGCGTGCGGTGGAACTCGTGACCCCGCACCCGGGTGCCGGCCCGCGCGAGCACGGAGTCCGCCGGCGCCACCGCGGCCCGGTAACCGAGGGTCAGCCGCGCCGACATCGCCGTCCCGACGTCCAGCACGCCGCACATCGGGACGCCGTCGAGCTCGCGGGCCAGGTACAGCAGCCCGGCGCACTCCGCGGCGATCGGTGCCCCGCGGGCCGCGAACGCGGCGACGTCGGCGCGCAGCGTCTCGTTGGCCGACAGCTCGGCCGCGTACACCTCCGGGAACCCGCCGCCGACGACGAGCCCCGCCGTACCCACGGGGAGGGACTCGTCGCGCAGTGGATCGACCACCACCACCTCGGCGCCCGCGGCGGCCAGGAGCTCGGCGTTCTCGGTATAGCCGAAGGTGAACGCCGGGCCGCCGGCCACCGCGATGCGCGGACGCCCCGGAACCACGGCCACCTCGTCGGCCGGATCCCAGGCCGCGGCGGGCAGCGGGGGAGCGCTGCGGGCCAGCGAGAGGACGGCGTCCAGGTCGACCCCGCCGGCCACCACCTCGGCCAGCCGCCGGACCGTGGCCACCGCCTCCGCGGAGCGCTCGGCCGCGGGCACCAGGCCGAGGTGGCGGGACGGCGTGTGCAGCTGGTCCAGCCGCCGGATCGCGCCGAGCACCGGCACCCCCGCCGTGTCCAGCGCGTCGCGCAGGATCGCCTCGTGCCGGTCGCTGCCGACCCGGTTGAGGATCACGCCGCCCAGCCGGACGCCGGGGTCGAAGGTGGCGAACCCGTGCACCAGCGCCGCGACGCTGCGGGCCTGGGACGACGCGTCGACGACCAGCACGACGGGTGCGCGCAGCAGGCCCGCGACGTGGGCGGTGGAGGCGAACCCGGGTTCGACGGAGGGATGTGTCGCGCCGTCGAACAGGCCCATCACGCCCTCGACGACGGCGAGATCGGCCGGCGCCGGGTGCAGCGCGCCGCGCAGGAAGAGCGGCGCCACCCGCTCCTCGCCGACCAGCCAGGGATCGAGGTTGCGACCCGGCCGCCCCGCGGCGAGCCCGTGATAGCCGGGGTCGATGTAGTCGGGGCCGACCTTGTGCGGTGAGACGGCCAGCCCCCGCGCGCTGAATGCGCCGATGAGACCGGTGGCGATCGACGTCTTCCCGGCGTTGCTCGACGACGCGGCCACCACCACGCGGTGGAGCGAGGTGGGCGAGGTCACCATTCGATCCCCCGCTGGCCTTTTTGGCCGCTGTCCATCGGGTGCTTGACCTTGGTCATCTCCACCACGAGGTCGGCGGCCTCGACCAGCGCCGCGGGGGCATCGCGGCCGGTGATCACGACGTGCTGGTTCCCCGGCCGGGCGGTCAGCGTCGCGACGACGTCGTCGACGTCCACCCAGCCCCACTTCAGGGGATAGGTGAACTCGTCGAGGACGTAGAAGCGGTGGGCCTGGGCGGCGAGGTCTCGCTTGATCTGCGCCCAGCCCTCGGCGGCGTCGGCGGCGTGGTCGATGTCGGTGCCCGCGCGCCTCGACCAGCTCCACCCGCTGCCCATCTTGTGCCACACGACGGGGCCGCCCTCCCCGGTCGTCTCGTGCAGCCGGCCCAGGGCGGTGAGGGCGTTCTCCTCGCCGACCTTCCACTTGGCGCTCTTGACGAACTGGTAGACCGCGACCGACCAGCCCTGGTTCCAGGCCCGCATCGCCATGCCGAAGGCGGCGGTGGACTTGCCCTTCATCTCCCCGGTGTGCACGGCGAGCAGCGGGCGGTTCCGCCGCTGACGGGTGGTCAGCCCGTCC
This sequence comes from Actinomycetota bacterium, assembly GCA_030773535.1. Classification (GTDB taxonomy): domain Bacteria; phylum Actinomycetota; class Actinomycetes; order Mycobacteriales; family Geodermatophilaceae; genus Blastococcus_B. The sequence continues at coordinate 8,026 of JALYMS010000293.1, forward strand.
TCGGGCACCACCTCGACCTGACCCTTCGGCATGTCAGGCCGCCGTCCGCGCGCCGCGCACGGTCGCCGCCAGGGAGTCCGCCGCCAGCTCCTCCAGCCGGAGGGTCTGCGCGCCGAGGTGCCGGCCCAGGGCACCGGCCAGGCCCAGCCGCACCGGACCGGACTCGCAGTCGACGACGACGCTCGCCGTCCCGGCCGCGGCCAGCATCCCGGCCGCCGCGTACGCGTCGGCCAGATGCGTGCCGCCGCGTGGCCCGGTCGCCCGGCCGTCGGTGACCACGACCAGCAGCGGACGGCGCTGCGGATCGCGCACCCGCTCGACCCGCAGCACGTGGGCGGCGCGCAGCAGGCCGGCTGCCAGCGGCGTCCGGCCACCGGTCGGGAGATCGGTGAGGCGGGCAGCGGCCGCCTCCACCGACCAGGTCGGGGGGAGCAGCAGCTCAGCCGCCGAGCCGCGGAAGGAGATCAGCCCGACCTTGTCGCGGCGCTGGTAGGCGTCCAGCAGCAGCGACAGGGCTGCGCCCTTGACCGCGCCCATCCGGGCCCGCGATCCCATCGACCCGCTGGCGTCCACGACGAAGAGCACGAGGTTGCCCTCGCGCCCCTCGAGGGTGCTCTGCCGGAGGTCCTCGCGTTCGAGCCGCAGCCCCGGTCCCCGCCGGCCGCGGGCCAGTTGGTGCGGCGCGGCCGCCAGGACGGTGTCGGTCAGGTGCAGCCGAGTCACGGCTCCAGTCGGCCGCGTCGAGCCGACCACCCGCCCGCGTTCGGACCGCGCCTTCGACCGCCGGCCGGCCGCGCCGGCGCCGATGCCAGGCACCTCGAGCCGACGGGTGCGGAACGGGTCCGACGGCGCGACCGCGGCCCGGTCGGGCGCCGGCGCGGAGTCGGCCCGACCGCCGCCCTCGTTGTCCGAGGGGCCAATATCGTGCTTTTGGCCCTCCGGGGGAGAGTTCCCCGCGCCGTCCGAGGGGCCGATATCGTGCTTTTGGCCCTCCGGGGAACCTTCGCCCGGGCCGTCGTCGTCCGGCTCGGGGTCGTCGTCGGGCTCGTCGTCAGGGCGGGCGTCGGAGAGGGCCTGGTCCAGGGTCTCGTCGTCCAGTCCGGGGGCGTCGAATGGATTCCGCCGGCGGCGGTGCGGCAGGGCCAGCCGCGCCGCGACCCGGACGTCCTCCTCGTCGACCGCGTCGCGGCCGGACCAGGCGGCGTGGGCGATAGCGGCACGGGCGGTGACCAGGTCCGCGCGCAGACCGTCGACGTCGAAGGCGGCGCAGACGGCGGTCACCTGGCGCAGCGCGGCGTCGGAGAGGACGACGTGCGGCAGCCGCGCCCGCGCCTCGGCGATGCGGACGGCGAGCGCGGACTCGTCCGCCGCCCACACGGCGGAGAATCCCGCCGGGTCGGCGTCGTAGGCGAACCGGCGGCGCACCACCTCGGCGCGCTCGGCGGGATCCCGGGGCGCCGCCACCTCGACGGTGAGCCCGAACCGGTCGAGCAGCTGCGGGCGGAGCTCGCCCTCCTCCGGGTTCATCGTCCCGACGAGCAGGAAGCGTGCGGCGTGCCGCACCGAGACGCCCTCGCGCTCGACGTAGGCGGTGCCCAGGGCGGCGGCGTCGAGCAGGAGGTCGACGAGGTGGTCGTGCAGCAGGTTGACCTCGTCGACGTAGAGGACGCCGCGGTTGGCGGCGGCCAGCAGCCCGGGCTCGAACGCCTTGACCCCCTCGGTCAGCGCCCGCTCCAAGTCGAGGGCCCCGACCACGCGGTCCTCGGAGGCCCCGACCGGCAGCTCGACCAGGCGGGCCGGGCGCGTCTGCCCGGGAACGCCGGCGTCGTGCGGGCCGTCCGGGCAGCCCGGGTCGGGCGCGGCGGGATCGCAGGCGAAGCGGCAGTTGGGGACGGCGTCCACCGGCGGCAGGACGGCGGCCAGGGCGCGCACCGTCGTCGACTTGGCGGTGCCCTTCTCCCCGCGCACCAGCACTCCGCCGACGGCGGGGGAGACGGCGTTGAGCAGCAGCGCCAGGCGCATGTCGTCCATGCCGACGACGGCGCCGAAGGGATAGGTCACGCGGCGCAGCAGCGCATGTCGCACTCGTCCTCTCCCCGGGTGTCC
>JALYMS010000294.1 GCA_030773535.1 Actinomycetota bacterium
GCGTACCGGCCGCCGAGCGCCAACAGCTGCTCGTGCGTGCCGGTCTCGGTGATGCGGCCGCCGTCCACCACCAGGATCTGATCCGCGCTACGGATCGTCGACAGCCGGTGCGCGATGACCAGCGAGGTCCGGCCCGCCAGCGCGGTGTCGAGCGCGTGCTGCACCGCCACCTCCGACTCGCTGTCCAGGTGCGCCGTCGCCTCGTCGAGGATCACGATGCCGGGCCCCTTCAACAGCACGCGGGCGATCGCCAGCCGCTGCTTCTCCCCTCCCGACATCCGGTACCCCCGGTCGCCGACGACGGTGTCCAGGCCCTCCGGCAGGGAGCGGACCAGGGTCGCGATGCGCGCGCCTTCCAGCGCCGCCCACAGCTCCTCCTCCGTCGCCTCGGGCCGGGCGTAGCGCAGGTTGGCGCGGATGGTGTCGTGGAAGAGGTGGGCGTCCTGGCTGACGACGCCGATCGCGTCCTGCAGCGAGCGCAGCGTGACGCGGCGGACGTCGATCCCGCCGACGCGGACGCTGCCACCGGTGGCGTCGTAGAGCCGCGACACGAGACCGGCGATCGTGGACTTGCCCGCCCCGGACTGACCCACGATCGCCACCAGGGAGCCGGGCTCGACGCGGAAGGAGACGTCGTGGAGGACGTCGACCGGGCCGCCGTGCTCCGGGAGCGACACCTCCTCCAGTGACGACAGCGAGACGTCGGTGCCCGAGGGGTAGCTGAAGGACACCGCCTCGAACTCGATCGAGCGGTCCCCCGGAGGCAGCGGCACGGCGTCGGGGGCCTCTCGGATCATCGGCTCGAGGTCGAGCACCTCGAAGACGCGGTCGAAGCTCACCATGGCGCTCATGACGTCGACCCGGACGTTGGCCAGCGCGGTCAGCGGCCCGTACAGGCGCGACAGCAGCAGTGCCAGCGCCACGACGTCCCCGGGGCTCAGCGAGCCGGTGAACGCCAGCCAGCCGCCGAGTCCGTAGACCAGCGCCGTCGCCAGGGCGGCGACCAGGGTGAGGGCGGTGAAGAACGTGCGGCCGTACATGGCCGACAGCACCCCGATGTCGCGGACGCGGGCGGCGCGCCCGCGGAAGGACTCGGCCTCCGCCGACGGCCGCCCGAACAGCTTCACGAGCAGGGCGCCCGCGACGTTGAACCGCTCGGTCATCGTGGCGTTCATCGAGGCGTTGAGCTCGTAGGACTCCCGGGTGATCTCCTGCAGCCGCCGGCCGATCCGCCGGGCGGGCAGCACGAACAGCGGCACCATGACCAGCGACAGCAGGGTGATCTGCCAGGAGAGCGCGATCATGACGCCCGCGGTGAGCACCAGGCCGATCACGTTGGACACGACGCCGGACAGCGTCGAGGTGAATGCCCGCTGCGCGCCGATGACGTCGTTGTTGAGCCGGCTGACCAGGGCGCCGGTCTGGGTGCGGGTGAAGAACGCGACGGGCATCCGCTGCACGTGCTCGAACACCCGGGTGCGCACGTCGTAGATGACGCCTTCGCCGATCCGCGAGGAGTACCAGCGGGTCGCCAGCGAGATGCCCGCGTCGATCACGGCGAGTCCCGCGATGAACAGGGCGATCCGGACGATGCCGCCGGGCGTGCCCTCGAGGCGCGCGACCCGGTTCACGATGTCCCCGGCCAGCAGTGGCGTGACGACGCCGATCAGCGAGGAGCCGACGACCAGGAGCAGGAACCAGACCAGGTCGCGCCGATAGGGCTGAGCGATGCCCAGGACCCGCCGGACGGTGCCCTCCGGGAGCTCGCGGGCGGTGACCGAGGGGTCCCGACGGTAGGACCGCATCGCCGCCATGGAGGTCATGGGATTGTTCCCGTCCATCCCGCCCCCTTCCCGTCGCCCCGCCAACACCGTGGGAGGGCGGGCTGTTCCGGGTCAGGATGTCAGCGGCCTCCGACGAGTTCGGAGAGCCGGCGCACCTGGGCGGCGCGTTCTGCGGCGTCCTGCTCCGCCGGGCCGTTGCGGACCGCCGAGCGGACCAGCGCCGCCGTGGCCCGGCTGGCGGCCACCGGTGGGGCGGTGATCGCCGCGGCGAGATCGGCCACGGTGGCGTCCAGGTCGGCGGCCGGGACCACGAGGTTGGCCAGCCCGATCACCCGGGCCTCCGCGGCGCTCACCGCCCGCCCGGTCAGGCAGATCTCCAGCGCCCGGGTGTACCCCACGAGTTCAACCAGGGTGCTCGTGCCGGTGAGGTCGGGTACCAGCCCGAGCGTGACCTCGGGCAGCCGGAGCGCGGCGTCCTCGGTGAAGATCCGCAGGTCGCAGGCCAGGGCGAGCTGCGCGCCCGCGCCGATGGCGTGTCCCTGCACCGCCGCGATCGAGACGACACCGGGCGAGCGGAGCCATCGGAAGCCGGCCTGGAACTCCCGGATCCGCTCCTCCGCCTGCTCCGCCGGCAACCGCGCGATGGCCCCGAGACCTCCCTCGACGTCCGACGACAGGTCGAACAGGCTGCGGTCGAGGCCTGCCGAGAACGCCCGACCGGCCCCGCGGACCACCACGACGCGCACGTCGTCGGGGGCCGAGCGGCCGATGTCGGCCAGGGCGGCCCACGTCTCAGGGGTCTGGGCGTTCAACCGGTCGGGTCGGTCCAGGGTGACGGTGAGGACCGCGCCGTCCCGGTCGGTCCGCACCCATCCGCGGGGGACGTCCGGACTCACGCCTTCTTCTTGCTGTTCCGGTTGGCTCCGCCCCGGCTGCGCAACGTGGCGCCGGACTCGGAGAGCAGCCGGTGGACGAAGCCGTACGAGCGGTTCGTCGACTCCGCGAGGGAGCGGATGCTCTCGCCGCCGTCGTAACGCTTCCGCAGGTCATCGGCGAGGGTCGACCGGTCTCCGCCCGTGATCCGCTTGCCCTTCCCCAGATCCGACTTGCCCAGATCCGCAGTGCCCGCCTCGGCCATGACTTCCCCTCCGTGTCAGCCGCCGGCCCATGTCAGCACCGGGCGCGGCCGACGACGCC
>JALYMS010000295.1 GCA_030773535.1 Actinomycetota bacterium
CCGGTCAGGGGAGGCCGGCGTGCGGGACCTCGACGTCCACCGCCAGGAGGACGGCCTCGCGCACCGGCGCCCGCGTCTGCTCCAGGAAGTCCGGCGCGCAGCAGAGCAGCAGCGTCCGGCCGTCGTCCCCGCCGAGGGCGCAGGCGAACACGCCCAGCCCCTCCGGCGCCGCGATCTCCTCCGCGATCGCTCCGCCTTCGGCCACCCGCAGTACCCGCCCGTACTTGCCGTCGGCCACCCACAGGTGCCCCTCGGCGTCCAGCGTGCAGCCGTCGGGGGCCACGTCGAGCGCGCCGATGACGTCGGCGATCGAGTCGCCGGTCGGCTCGGGCCCGAACTCCGCCCAGCTCCGCCGGTTGCCCAACGACCCGTCCGGCGCCAGGTCGAACGCGGTCACCCGGTTGCCGAGGGTCTCGTCGACGAGCAGGGTTCCGCCGTCCGGCGTGATCGCCATCCCGTTCGGCGTCCACAGGCGCTCGGCCACGACGGTCACCGTGCCGTCCGGGTCGACCCGCTTCAGCGACGTCGGCTCCGGCGTTCCGCCGCCCATCAGGTCGAAGGCCAGGTCACCGACGAAGACGTGCCCGGCCGCGTCGACGACCAGGTCGTTGAGGTGGCCGCCGCAGTACTCCGTCACGTCCGCGAGCGTGGACACCTCGCCGTCGACCACCCGCAGCAGCCGGTGGTCCTTCATCGAGGTGACGATCAGCGCGCCGTCGGGCATCCAGCCCAGGCCCGACGGCTGGTGCTCCACCTCCAGGACGACGGACTCAGCGCCGTCCTGGGTCACCGTGCTGACCGTGCGCCGGTAGAAGTCCGACACCCACCAGCTGCCCTCGTGCCACCGCGGCCCCTCGAAGTAGCTACCGCCCTCGAGCACCGTCCGGAACTGCCGCCCCCCCATGCACGGAACCTAGGGCCGCGGGTCGGCCCGCGCAGGGCGGATCGGGCGCGCGGGCTCAGCCGGTGAGGAGGCCCGAGGGCGCCTCGGTGAGCCGGCCGCGGTGGAGCGCCAGGGCCAGCGCAGCCTCGAGCGCCGGGGTAGCCGCGCCCGCGCGGCGCTTGTAGCCGAACAACGTCGCGGTCTGGGTGAGCACCTCGTCGCGGCGCATGCCGGCACCCGCCCGGCACAGCGCCACCATCGCGTTGCCGATCTCCTCCGGCGACACGTGCTCCAGCGGCCGGTCGGTGCTCGACACCTGCCGGCGGAACCCGTCGTACGACTCGGGGGAGACCCCTTCGGGCCACAGGTACCCGTCCACCACGGCCGACGGCGGCAGCAACGCCAGCAGCGCCGCCTTCCGTGCCTCCGCCGCGCGGCTCAACCCGAACGCCCCCACCGTCAGCTTCGCCAGCCGGTCGACGTGAACCGGCCCCTCGGCCTTGATCCCCGCCGCGAGCACCTGGCGCACGGCCCGCGCCGCCTGCGGGCTCGGCAGCTCGTCGAGCACCGACTTGTCACCGGCCGTCCTCGGGATCCAAGGCACGAACGGCGTCTCGCCGTCCAGCGGCGCAGGCTCGGGGGGTCGGCGCACGGCAGTGCGCTTCGCGCCGCGCGGGGCCGGGTCGGCCGGCAAGGCCACGGAGGACGTGACCGACGCCCGGAGGGCGGCCACGCCCTTGAACGACTCGATCGCGGCCGTCGGCAGGGGGATGGGCGGGGCCACCGACGCCGGCGCGGCGCCCACCGCTGCTACCAGCCGGTCGGCCACGGAGTCAGCGGAAGCCAGCCACGACGGCAGCCAAACCCGCTCGACGACCGGCCAGCGCAGCATCTCGCCCAGCACCTCGACCGGTAGGCCGTCCCGGTCGCCGACCGTGCCTCGCTTGGCCCACGCGGGCCCGTCCAGCAGCACCGCCATCACCGGTGTCTCCGGATCGATCTGTCGACTGACCGACAAATCGACCCGGAACTCCGATAGTCCGACGTCGGTCCGCACCACGAGACCCCGCGCCCGCAGCGCGTCGGCGATCGACTCCCGGTGCCGGTCGACCACCGACGACGAACGCGCGTCCCGGGGGAGGACGTCGGTGCCCTGCGCCGCCAGGTCGAGGTAGGCCCGCAGGTGCTTGATTCCCACCGACGACGTCTCCTCGGCCCGCAGCTGCTCCGGGTCGAACGAGGAGAACACCACCACCTGCCGCCGGGCGCGGGTGATCGCGACGTTGAGCCGCCGCTCGCCGCCGGTCCGGTTCAGCGGCCCGAAGTTCAGCGGCAGGGCGCCCGAGGCGTTGACCGAGAAGCCGGTGGAGAAGAAGACGACATCGCGCTCGTCGCCCTGCACGTTCTCCAGGTTCTTGACGAACAGGCCCTCGCCGTCGGCCCGGTCCAGCGCGGCGGCCAGCCGGTCGTCGTCGGCGTCGCGGAGCAGCGCCTCGATGTAGGCGCGCTGCTGCGCGTTGAAGGTGACGACTCCGATCGACGGGGGAGTAGTGCCGTCCCCGCCCGCCCCGGAGTCGAAGCGCCGGCGGATCTCCGCCACGATCGCCTTGGCCTCGATCGGGTTGGTCCGCAGCAGCCGTCCCGCTCCCGACCGGTGGAACGTGCCCGGCACCCGCACCAGCGAGACCCCCCGGCCGTCCGGGTCCGACGACGGCCGGCCGTGCGTCGGCGCCGGAAAGGACGACAGCCGGTTGCCGTAGTACTGGGCGTTGGAGAACGCGATCAGCGACTCGTCCTGGCTGCGGTAGTGCCACGACAGCCACTGCCGCGGCACCCGCGCCTGCACGCACTCGCTGAGGATCGACTCCTCGTCCTCGACCGCCGTCTCCGGGAAGTCGCCCGAGTCGTCGCCGCCGGAGGTCGGCTCCGCGAACGACGTCGGCGGCATCTGCTTGGAGTCCCCGACCACCACCGCGGCCTTCGCCCGGCCCAGCGCACCCACCGCGTCGGCGACCCGGATCTGCGACGCCTCGTCGAACACCACCAGGTCGAACAGCCCCGAGACGGCCGGGAAGAACCGGGCCACCGAGTCCGGGGACACCAGCACGCACGGCATCACGCAGGTGACCAGCTCGCCGTACTGCGCCAGCAGCGCCCGCACGCCCAGGCCGCGACGCTGCTTGACCAGCTCACGCTGCAGCGCGCCGACCTGTCCCGAGCCCGACGCCGCGTCGAACGGGCGGGAGCCCAGCACGCGCGCCGGCAGCGCGGCGGTCAGGTGCCCGCGCACCGCCTTCGACGCCGCGGTGAACCGGCGGATCGACTTCTCGTGAGCCTCCGCGTCGAACAGATCGAGCCCGGAGGCCTCCAGCCGCTCGGCCACCGACGATGCAGCCACCCCCCGGTCGAACGCGCGCACGGCGTCGTCGGCGCTTACAGCACCTGTAACGAGCAGCGTGCGGGCGTCGAAGAGCCCCGCGTGGCGCAGCGGCTCGAGGGTGTCGAGGAAGGAGACCCAGCGCCGCAGGGACATCAGCACGAGGTTGGCGGCCCCGACGGACTCGGGCGGAGTGCTGCCGCGCTCGGGCCGGGTCATCGACCAGCGCAGCACGAAGCCGTCGTCCCCGGTCCAGGCCGCCAACCGCTCGGAGCTGCTCCGGCAGACGGTGAGCAGCGCGCCGACGGCGTCCCGCAGCCGGGCCACGGGCGCGACGGCGGACGCCGGCAGTCCCCGCACGATGAGCTTGCGGAGCTCCACGTGGAAGAGCGAGGAGCCGTCCACGGCCGCACCGGCGCGGCGCAGCCAGTGCACCTGCCGCGCGAGCAGGTCGGGTTCGAGGAACGGGTTCCAGTCGGGCCGCACCGACAGGCCGGGGATCGATCCGGCCCGCGCCGCGATGGCGGCGACCGCGGTCTGCACCCGCCACAGGGCCTCGACGAGCGCCGGGACGTCCGTGGGCTTCACGGTCGCCCCGGGGCGGAGGAAGGGCGCGAGCCGGTCCCGGACGTCGACCAGCCGGCCCTTGCGTCCGAACCACGACGACGCCGCCGCGGTCTGCGCCGCCACGTAGACCTCGGCCAGCGGCAGCTGCAGCGCCTCGGGCGTGCAGGCGTCCAGACCGGGGTGCCGGAACGCGGTGAAGGCCGCCACCTCGCCGAGGACGGCGCTCGTGGACGCCGTCCAGAGCTCGGTGAACGTCTCGTCGAGGACGTCGAGGCCGATCTCCGGAACGCTCAGGACGTGCACCAGCGCGTCCAGGTCCTCCGGGGTCCGCGCGCGGCGGAGCACGCCGGACAGCTCGGGGATCGCCGCCGCCTCGCGCACGGCGCCGTCCACCGCAGCGGCCGCCGCCTGTGTCGCCGGCAGGTCGATGTCGGGGGAGTCGGCGAACGCCCACGGATGGCGCAGGGAGGGCCGGGTCAGGTCGGCGATGTCGGGCAGCAGCGCCAGCGCGCGGCGCACCGACGCCAGGGTCTCCGCAGTCGCGTTGGCGACGAAGGGCAGCGGCACGGGCAGCGGATCGACGTCCGTCCCGGCCGCGAGCTCGGCCGTGCGGGCCGAGTACAGCGACAGCCCCGCCGCGTTCGGGTCGTGCAACCGGTCGGCGTAGCGGGCCAGCATCCGGCGGGCCGAGTGCAGGTCCTCCTCCGACGCCGCGAGCCCTTGCTCGTCGACGGCGACCGCGTGCTCGAGGGCCAGCCGGATCTGCGCCCGCACCGTCGAGGCGCGCGACCCCTTGTCGTGCAGGTCGAGGGCGAACATGCCCATGCCGACGGCGTCGAGCCGCCGCGCGACGACGTCCAGGGCCGCCCGCTTCTCGGCCACGAACAGCACCCGCTTGCCCTCGGCGACCGCCCGGGTGAGCAGGTTGGTGATGGTCTGCGACTTGCCGGTGCCGGGCGGGCCCTCCAACACGAAGGTGCGGCCGGCGCCGGCCTCGGCGATCGCCCGCAGCTGCGAGGCGTCGGCGGGCGCGGGGAGCTCTGCTGCCAGGTCGTCGAGGCGGACGTCGCCCGCGGTGTCCCGGGCCGGGTCGGCGAACGCCTCCGTCGGCTGGTGGACGAGGTGGGAGACCAGCGGGTTCTCGGTGAAGTCCGACCAGTGCTCGTCGAGGTCCTTCCACAGCCGGAACTTCGCGAACTGCAGGATCGCCAGGTGCGCCGTCGACTCGACCCGGTAGGGCAGGCCGTGGCCGACCAGCGCCACCCGCACCGTCTCGAGCGCGGTGTCCAGGTCGAGGGTCGCGCCGTCGGCCGGCTCGGTGAGGCTGGGGACGGACAGGCCGTGCAGCTGGCGCAGCTTCTCCAGCAGGCAGTAGTTCGGCGTGCTGGCGCCCGACTCGTCCAGGGTCACCCGATAGGACCCGGTGCGCCCCATCGGCGTCAGGACGACGGGGATGAGCACCAGCGGGCTGCGCAGCGGGCGGCCGTCCAGCTCCCACACCAGGCTGCCCAGCGCCAGGTAGAGGTTGTTGGCGCCGGTCTCCTCCAGCACGGTCTTCGCCTTGTAGGCGAGATTGCGCAGTCGAGGGAGGTAGCCGCCGGTGGTGACGTCGGCGTGCACCTCGCGGCGGTCGACCAGCAGCTCGGTCAGCTGCTCCTCCGGCAGCGCGCGGGCGCTGACCACCCCCCGTTCCTTCTGGACGGCGGCCAGCTGGTCGGCCGGGAGCAGGGTGATCGGCGTCCCGTCGTGGACGAAGTTCTCCAGCACGCCGAGCGCCGAGTCCGGTACCGCCAGCGACAGCCCGGAGCGCTCGGTGTAGTTGATCAGCCGGTTGCGCAGGCTGAGGTCGAGCAGCGCGTTCTTCCACTGCTGCACCCGCGGCGGCGCCTCCGGCCGGATCGACGGGGCGTGCGCCGCCGGCTCGGGTCGCGCGGGGGCGCTGTGCAGCGCCGGGCGGTACTCGATGACCTGCAGGACGCCGTCCTGGTCCCGAGCCCGCGCGGGGAGCGGGAGGATGCCGTCCCGTCGGGCGCGGTGGACGTCGGTGACGCCGAGGATCCGGTCCAGGTCGCCGGTCAGCCAGCCGGTGTAGGCCGGGCGGTGCAGGTCGGCGCCGAGCTCCCCGCTGCTGGTGAGCAGCGTGGTCTCCACCAGGCCGATCAGTGCGAGGTCCACCAGGTTGACCAGCGGCAGGGCATCGGTGGTGGCTGCGCTCTCCGCGCTGCGCTCCTCCCGCCAGTAGCCCAGGAATGCGTGGCCATCCGCCAGCCACAGCAGCGGCCGGATCCCCGCCTGCTCCAGCGCGGCGGCCAGCACCACGACCGTGTCCAGTGGCGTGCCCACGAGCCAGGTGAGGACGTCGCCCGGCGTGCGCACCTGCTGGCCGAGGTCCGACCAGGACAGCGGCGGCTCGCTGTAGCGGATCCCGCGACGCTGCATCGTCTCGGCGATCGCGGACACGACCTCGTCGACCCGTTCCGGAGTGGCCGCGTACCCGACCAGGGCGCCGCTGCCGGTCCGCTGCTCCAAGACGCCGGCCGCCTCGCTCACCAGCGCGGTGATCGCCGGGTGGTTGGGCATCACATGGGCGGCGAGCATTTCCAGCGCCAGCGGCACCGGGGTGGCCAGCCACTGCTGGGCCGCCAGGACCTGGACGGCGCGGCTGCCCTCGCCCAGCAGGATCGCCCCCTCCTCGGTGGCGGTTTCCACCTCGACCTCGAGGACGCCCGGCCGCTGGTCCTCGACGTGCAGCATCGCCGCCGGGTCCATGACCAGGCCGAGGTCGGTGAGCACCGTCGTCCGGCCCTCGTCCAGGTCGGTCAGCAGCTCGACCGGACGGGCGATGGCGCCCTCGGCGTCCCGGACGCCCAGCCGGACCGTGGCGGCGCGCACCGGACCGCCCAGGTTCGTGATGGCCAGCCGGGAGACGACGGGGACGCGGTTGTGCGCCAGCGCGTAGCTCAGCACCGGCGTGGCGGTGATCTCGACGGAGACCGCCGGGCGGGGCGCGACCACGTCGCCCAGCTCCAGATCGGCAGTCGTCCCCATGTCACCTGTCTACCG
>JALYMS010000296.1 GCA_030773535.1 Actinomycetota bacterium
CGCCGCCGCCGTCCTCAACGTGGCCGACGACCACACCGACTGGCACGGCTCCTTCGAGGCCTACCGCGACGCCAAGGCGCGCATCCTGGCGAGGGCTCCCATCGCGGTGGCCGACGCGGACAACCCCGTGGCGGCCGGGCTGGTCGCCGGTTCCCCGCGCCCGGTGACGGTCACCCTCGGCGAGCCGGCCCCCGGGCAGCTCGGCGTCCGCGCCGGCGTGCTGGTGGACCGGGCCTTCAGCGAGGAGCAGGACGGGACCGTGCTGCTCGACCGGGCCGACCTACCGGTTCCCGGACCGCACAACACCGTCAACGCCCTCGCCGCCGCGGCGCTCGCCAGATCGGTGGGGATCGACGCCGGCGCGGTGGCCCGTGGGCTGTCCGGCTTCCGCGGAGGTGCGCACCGGAACGTCCTGGTCGCCACGGTCGGTGGGGTGGACTACGTGGACGACAGCAAGGCCACGAACCCGCACGCGGCCGGTGCGGTCCTGTCCGCCTACCCGCGCGTCGTCTGGATCGCCGGCGGGCTGCTCAAGGGCGCGGACGTCGATCCGCTGGTCGCCGAGGTCGCTCCCCGCCTGGCGGGGGTGGTGCTGCTCGGCCGGGACCGGGCGGTCATCGCAGCCGCGCTGGCGCGACACGCGCCCTCGGTGCCGGTGGTGGAGGTCCCGAGCGGCGACGATGACCGGATGGACACGAGTGCCGAGGCGACGATGGCCGAGATCGTCGCCGCAGCTGCCGGGCTGGCCCGGCCGGGTGACACCGTGCTCCTGGCGCCGGCGGCCGCGTCCATGGACGTGTTCCGGGACTACGCGCACCGCGGCCGGGCCTTCGCCGACGCCGTCCGGGCGCTGGGATGACCGCAGGGACGCGCGAGCGGCCGGGCTCCTCCGCGGGGCCGGCCGCGGCGGAGAGCCGCCGTCGCTACGAACGGCCGCCGAGCCGGCTCCGGGGCCCGGAGTGGCTGGAGGGGCCGATGACGAGCTGCCACCTGGTGCTCGGCGCCGGCGGGCTGCTCCTGGTCATCGGCCTGGTCATGGTCTTCTCGGCGTCGGCCATCGAAGCGGCGCTCGCCGACGAGCCGGCCTGGAGACCCGGCGTCCAGCAGGTCATCTGGGCGTGTCTCGGCCTGGTTGCGATGCTCGTGGCGCTGCGGCTGCCCGTGGGGTTCATCCGGCGCTGGTCGCCGATCGCCCTGATCGGGGTGGCCTTCCTGCTGTTGCTGGTGCTGGTCATCGGGGTGAGGCTCAACGGCGCCCGCCAGTGGTTCGACCTCGGCTTCGCTCACTTCCAGCCGTCGGAGGCGGCCAAGCTGGTCTTCGCCCTCTGGGGGGCACACGTGATCGCCCTGCGCGAGCGGTACCTGACGACGACCTCCCTGCTCGTCCCGGTCGTGCCCGTGTTCGTGGTGTTGTCACTGCTGCTCATCCTCGAGCCCGACTTCGGCGCCGTCGTCACGCTCGGGCTGGTGCTCGTCGGGCTGCTGTGGGCCGGGGGCATGCCGCTGCGGTACTTCGCCGGGTTCACGGCCGCAGGTGCCCTGGCGCTCGCCACCGTGGTGACGTTCTCGCCGGAGCGCAGGGAGCGGCTCACGTCCTTCCTCGACCCGTTCGCCGACCCGAGCGAGGGCGGGTTCCAGGCCATCCGGGGCATGTACGCGCTGGCCACGGGTGGCTTCTGGGGCGTCGGCCTGGGCAACAGCGCGATGAAGTGGAATCTGCTCCCGCACGCCGAGTCCGACTACATCTTCGCGATCATCGGGGAGGAACTCGGCTTCCTGGGTTGCCTTGTCGTGGTGGCCCTCTACGGCGTGCTCGCCTACGCCGGCTTCCGGATCGCCCGCCGGTCGGCCGACCGGTTCATCCAGCTCGCCAGCGTGGCCATCACCGTCTGGCTGGTCGGTCAGGCCGCGATGAACATGGGGTACGTCGTCGGGCTGCTGCCGGTGACCGGGGTGCAGCTGCCGCTGATCTCGGCCGGTGGCACCTCCCTCGTGCTCACCCTGTTCATCATCGGGCTGCTGGCCCGGTTCGCCCGTTCCGAACCTGAGGCGATCGAAGCGCAGCGGGGTCGGGCCCGCGGCCGGCTGGCCCGCCTCTTGCTCCCCGTGCCCCCGTCCGCGGTCGACCCGGTGCGGCCCCGCCGCACGGTCGAGGAGCGGCACGCCGCCCGCCCGGCGGTGCGGGGTGGGCGCACCCTGGTCCCCGCCCGTCCGGGTACACCGGGCGCGGTCGCGTCGGGAGGAGCCCCTCGTGGGGCCCGGCGGCAGCCGCCGGCCGCCGGAAACGCACGTCGGCCCGGAGCCTCTCGGTGAGCGCACCCGAGCCCCGGAGCGTCGTGCTGGCCGGGGGCGGCACGGGCGGCCACATCGAGCCCATGCTTGCCCTGGCCGACGCGCTGCGCCGTCGGGCCGCCGGGGGAGAAACCCTCCGCATCACCTGCCTCGGCACCGCGCGGGGGATGGAGACGCGGCTGGTGCCGGCCCGGGGGTACGACCTGCGGCTCATCCCGCCCGTCCCGCTGCCCCGCAAGCCCACCGTCGACCTGCTCCGCGTGCCGTCCCGGGTGTGGCGGGCGGTGGCGGAGACGCGCGCCCTCCTGGAGGAGCTCTCCGCGGACGTCGTGGTCGGCTTCGGGGGCTACGTCGCCCTCCCGGCCTACCTCGCCGCACGCCGGGCGGGCATCCCGATCGTGGTGCACGAGCAGAACGCGCTGCCGGGGCTGGCCAACCGGGTGGGGGCGCGCCTGGCGGCGCGGGTGGCAGCCACCGTGCCGGGCACCCCGCTGCACCGGGCCGAGCACGTCGGCATGCCGCTGCGCCGGACGCTTTCCTCCCTGGACCGTGCCGCCGTCCGTGCCGGTGCCCGGGCGGAGTTCGGGCTCGACGCCGACCGGCCGACCCTGCTCGTCGTCGGCGGCTCGCAGGGCGCCGCCTCCCTGAACGGGGCCGCCGTCGGGGCGGCCGAGGCACTCACCGCGGCCGGGGTGCAGGTGCTGCACGCCCGCGGGCCGAAGATCACCGACGTCACGGTGCCGCCGCGGCCGGTGGGGAACGCGCCCTACGTCGTCGTGGACTATCTGGAGCGCATGGACCTCGCCTACGCCGCCGCCGACCTCGCCCTCTGCCGGGCCGGCGCGGTGACCGTCGCCGAGCTGTCCGCCGTGGGCCTGCCGGCCGCGTTCGTCCCGCTGCCCATCGGCAACGGCGAGCAGCGACGCAACGCACTGCCGGTGGTCGAGGCGGGTGGGGGGCTCCTCATCGAGGACGCCGAGCTGAGCGCCACCTGGATCGAGTCGACCTTGGTGCCGCTGCTCACCGATCCCGCCGCCCTGGCCGGCTACGCCCGGCACGCCGCGGCTGCCGGCGTCCCCGACGCCGACGAGAAGCTGGCCGACATCGTGCTGGAGGTCGCCGCTGGCAGGCGGCCGCCGGAGGCGACGAGTTCCCCTGCGGAGCAGCGTTGAGCGCCGCGGACGTCGCGGCGTGGTCGGGTCCCGTCCCGTCGCTGGCGGAGCTCGGGGCGGTGCACTTCGTGGGCATCGGCGGTGCCGGCATGAGCGGCATCGCCCGCATCCTGCTGGCCCGCGGCGTCCTGGTCTCCGGCAGCGACCGCCGGGACAGCCCGACGCTGCTCGCTCTGCGCGCGCTCGGCGCCCGGGTGGCCGTCGGGCACGACGCGGGGAACCTCGGGGACGCCGACACCCTCGTGGTCTCCACCGCGATCCGGCACGACAACCCCGAGCTGGTGGCCGCCCACGCCCGCGGCCTGCGGGTGCTGCCGCGCGCGGTCGCCCTCGCGGCGGTGATGGCCGGCCGGAGGAGCGTTGCCGTGGCCGGTACGCACGGCAAGACCTCCACCACGTCGATGCTCACCGTCGCCGTCCAGGCCTGCGGGGTGGATCCCTCCTTCGCGATCGGTGGCGACCTCAACGAGTCGGGCAGCAACGCGCACGCCGGCGAGGGCGACGTCTTCGTCGCCGAGGCGGATGAGAGCGACCGGTCCTTCCTGCTGCTCGCGCCGTTCGGCGGCATCGTGACCAACGTCGAGGCCGACCACCTCGACAACTACGGCGACCTCGCCGCGGTCGAAGCCGCGTTCGACACGTTCCTCGGCACCGTGCACCCCGAGGGGTTCGTCGTCGTCTGCGCCGACGACCCCGGCGCCGCCCGGCTGCGCACCGTGCCGACGCCGGCCCGGCTGCGCACCTACGGCCTGGCCGAGGACGCCGACCTCCGGCTGCTGGACCTGCGGGTGGCGCAGGACGGCACCAGCTACACGGCGGTGCTCGGCGGGCGCGATCTGGGCCGGGTCCAGATCCAGCTGCCGGGGGAGCACATGGCGCTGAACAGTGCCGCGGCGCTCCTGGCCGGCCTCGAGCTGGGCCTGCCCGCCGACGGGCTCGTCGACGGTCTGGCCCGCTTCGGTGGCGTCCACCGCCGGTTCGAGCTGAAGGGGGTGGTCGGGGGCGTGCGGGTCTACGACGACTACGCCCACCATCCCACCGAGGTCAGCGCCCAGCTGCGCGCCGCCCGGGCGGTCGCCGGCCGCGGCCGGCTGGTGGTCGCCTTCCAGCCGCACCTCTACAGCCGGACCCTGGAGTTCGCCGACGGCTTCGGCCGGGCCCTGGGGCTGGCCGACGAGGTCGTGGTCATGGACGTCTACGGAGCCCGCGAGGACCCCGTACCGGGCGTCACCGGCGCGATGGTCGCCGACGCCGTGCCGCTGCCGCCGGACCGCGTGCTGTTCGAGCCCTCCTGGTCGGCGGCCGCGCCGGCGCTGGCCGCGCGGGCCCGGCCCGGCGACCTGGTGATGACCATGGGCGCCGGTGACGTGTCCATGGTGGGTCCCGAGGTGCTGGAGGCGCTGCGTGCTTCCGCGGCCGGAGGGGGCGACGGACCGGGGGGCGCGGCGCCATGAGCCGGGCCGGCAGCACCACGCGCGACCGCAACGGCGCCCGGCGCCCCCGCCCCGGCTCCCGTGACGCGGAGGCACCGGAGCGCGGCACGCGTGCATCCGGCACACGTGAGCACGGCACGGGACGCCGCCCGACCGGATCCCGGACCGGGGCACGACGCACCGCCGCCCGTCCGGCGCCGGGAACGCCGATCGAGCGCCGTCGGTCCCGGCGTCGCTCCCGGCACCGGGGCCCGCTGGAGCTCGCGGCCGCGTTGCTCCTGCTGCTCGGGGCCGGGTGGTTCCTGTGGGCGGGGCCCGTACTGGCCGTCGGCACCGTCCGCGTCGACGGCGCGGCCGCCCTCTCCGTCGACGAGGTCCGGACGGCGGCCGGCATCGACGTGGGCACCCCGCTCCTGCGCGTGGACGTCGAGGACGTCGAGGCACGCGTCGCCCGCCTGCCGCAGATCGCCTCGGTCGAGGTGACCCGCGGCTGGCCGCACAGCGTCGTCGTGACCGTGGCCGAGCGCATCCCGCTCGCGGTGGTGGGAAGAGCCGGCCAGAGGACGCTCGTCGACCGGGACGGCGTGCTGTTCGACATCATCACCGGAGCGGCCCCTCCCGGCGTGGTGCCGCTCGACGTGGCGAAGCCCGGCCCCGGGGATCCGGCGACGATGGCGGCCCTGGAAGCACTGGTCGCCCTGCCCGCCGCGGTCCGGAACGACGTGGCGGGGGCCACGGGCGCCGGCCCGGAGGACATCGGCCTCACGCTCCGGGACGGCACGGTCGTCCACTGGGGCAGCCCGGACGAGTCGGCGAAGAAGGCAGCCGTGCTCACCGCGCTGCTCGACCGCGTGGCCGACGGCGACCTGGAGCCGGCCGCCACCGTCGACCTCAGCACTCCCGACGCGGTGGTGCTCCGCTAGCTCCGGGCGCAGCATAGCCGGATGTCGCAGTCCCCGCTTCCCGAGTCCTCACTACCCAAGCCCTCCCCGATCAGCCGCTTCCCGGTGCCGGCCAGGCAGGATCTGCCGGCGGAACTGCGGGAGCGTTTCGACGACGTGGAGGAGCGCTCAGGCTTCCTGCCCAACATCTTCGGGGCGCTCGCGTGGCGCCCGGCCGAGGCCGCCGCGTTCTTCGCGCTGCACGACGCGCTGATGGACAAGGAGACGCCCGGGCTGTCCAAGGCCGACCGGGAGGTGATTGTGGTCGCGACCAGCGCCGCCAACGGCTGCCTGTACTGCGTCGTGGCCCACGGCGCCATCGTTCGGATCCGGGCGCGCGACCCCTACCTCGCCGACCAGGTGGCGGTCGACTGGCGCAAGGCGCCGCTCTCCGCCCGCATGCACGCGGCGGTCGAGGTGGCCGTGCGGCTCGCCGTCGAGCCGGCGGCGGTGACGGCGGCGGACCTCGACGGGCTCCGGGCCCACGGCCTCACCGAGGACGACGTATGGGACGTCGGAGCGATCGTCTCGCTGTTCGCGCTGTCCAACCGTCTCGCCCACTGGGCCGCCATCCCGCCCAACCCCGAGTTCTTCCTCCTCGGCCGGGTGCCCCGCGCCTGACCGGGCGGCGACCCGGACCGACACGCCGCCGCCGCGACACGCCCGACGGGCAACATCTCTTTGGCGAGTTCCCAGACACCACGACCCGCCGGGTCTGCACCCCGGCATGAGACGTCCGCGGGGCGGGTCGTCACAACTCGTGATGCGGATGTGACGAACGGGTCGTCAGTGGTTCGTGCGATCCGGTGCTCCCGACACGCCGAGCCCAGGAGGGTGTTTGTGGCGCCTCCCGGACGCCCCTAACTTCGACCAGGTCGAGCAAGCTGACATAACGGTAACGCTGAACTTGAGGATGAGGGTCCAGTTGGGGAGCGCCGCATGACACCTCCGCACAACTATCTAGCGGTCATCAAGGTCGTCGGCATCGGCGGCGGCGGGGTGAACGCGGTCAACCGCATGATCGAGGTCGGCCTCAAGGGGGTCGAGTTCATCGCGATCAACACCGATGCCCAGGCCCTGCTGATGAGTGACGCCGACGTCAAGCTCGACGTCGGTCGGGAGCTGACCCGCGGCCTCGGCGCCGGAGCCCAGCCCGACGTGGGCCGCCAGGCCGCCGAGGACCACCGCGAGGAGATCGAGGAGGTCCTCAAGGGGGCCGACATGGTCTTCGTGACAGCCGGCGAGGGCGGCGGGACCGGAACCGGTGGAGCGCCGGTGGTCGCCTCCATCGCCCGCAAGCTCGGCGCGCTCACGATCGGCGTCGTCACCCGGCCGTTCGCCTTCGAGGGCAAGCGCCGGGCGGTGCAGGCCGAGTCGGGCATCGAGGAGCTGCGCAACGAGTGCGACACGCTCATCGTGATTCCCAACGACCGGCTGCTGCAGCTCGGCGACCGGAACGTCAGCGTGATGGACGCCTTCCGTACCGCCGACCAGGTGCTCCTGTCCGGTGTCCAGGGCATCACCGACCTGATCACCACTCCCGGTCTGATCAACCTGGACTTCGCCGACGTGAAGTCCGTCATGTCCGGCGCCGGCTCGGCGCTCATGGGCATCGGCAGCGCCCGCGGGGACAACCGCGCCCTACTCGCCGCTGAGCAGGCGATCGCCAGCCCGCTGCTCGAGGCGTCGATGGAAGGCGCGCACGGAGTGCTGCTGTCCATCTCGGGCGGCTCGGACCTCGGGCTTTTCGAGATCAACGAGGCAGCCTCCCTCGTCTCCGACGCGGCACACGCCGATGCCAACATCATCTTCGGGGCGGTCATCGACGACGCCCTCGGAGACGAGGTGCGGGTCACCGTCATCGCGGCGGGCTTCGACAGCGGCCGCCCCAGCAGCCGGAAGGACGCGGCCGGAGCTGTAACGACCGGAGCGCCGGCAGTCGCGCCCGCGGGGCTGCCCCCGTACCGCCGGCCGCTGAACGTCCCGGTGGTGCCCTCACCCGTGGGGCAGCGTCCGTCGACCTCGCAGGAAGCCGCTGCGCCGGTCCCGGCCGGTGGCGCGGGCGTGCCGGCGGCCGCGCCGTCCCGTGGCTCCGTGCCGCCGGTCGGCGGTGGCATCACGGTGCCTCCGCTGCCCCCGATCCCCGGGGGGGTCCCCGGTCGCCGTCCGCTGTCCAACGAGGACTTCGAGGAAGAGCTCGACATCCCCGAGTTCCTGAAGCAGTGACCGGACGCCCATCCTGGGCGGTATGACGAGTTCCTCACCGGCCGCCCCGCCGTCGGTCCGACCCCGCAGGGTCGTGAC
>JALYMS010000297.1 GCA_030773535.1 Actinomycetota bacterium
ACCGAGCACGGCGCCGTCGCGCTCCCGGTCGACCCGCGCGGGCGGCGCGCAGGAGCGCAGCGTCGTCGTCGGACCGGGCGGAGCGGGTCGGCGTCGCGGAGCAGGGTGTCGAGGTCGAGGGTCACGCGGCACCTCCGGGGGAGCTGGGCTGGGGTCGTCAGGTCGGCACGGGAGCCACCGCCGGCGGATCGGCGGTGCGCTGGCCGAGCAGCGCGGCGAAGCGCGAGCGTGCGCGGTGCAGCCGGACCTTGAGCGTGCTCCGGGAGCAGCCCAGCGCCTCGGCGGCCTCAGCCGGGTTCAGGCCGTCCCAGGCGATCAGGGTCAGCAGTTCCCGATCGGCGTCGGAGAGGCGGTGCAGCGCGGCGGTGACGACGTCGTCGCCCCCGGCCTCCGGTCATGCCGGTTCCTCGTCGAGGTGGAAGGCGATCCGGTCGGACAACGACTCCTGCCGTCGACGGCTGCGCCGGATGTTGGCGCTCACGTTGCGGGCGATCCCAAGCAGCCACGGCAGGCCGTAGGGCGGCACCTCGTGAAGGCGCGCCAGGCCACGACGAAGGTCTCGGCGACCACGTCCTCGACCTCGTCGGGCAGGACGTGCCGCCGCGCGTACCGCAGCACGCTCGGAGCGTGATCTCGCCACAGCCGGTCGAAGCGTTGCTCAGGACGGTCACTCACCCGGTCTCCTCGGCTGGGTAACACCCAGGAGTGTCCGGATGAGTGCTCTGGGGTTACAGGCACCCGAGAAGTTCCGGTCGAGCCACCGGAACCTGACCGGCGAGCGGGGGACTTGGAAAAGGCCCAGATCCGCATTCGGACCCGGGCCTTCTCCGTGTGGGGTGAGTGACGGGGCTCGAACCCGCGACACCCAGGATCACAACCTGGTGCTCTACCGACTGAGCTACACCCACCATGTGCCCCCGGCCGGACGCGAGCGCCGGGAGGGAACCGCAGCAACGATACCGGAGCCCGTCAGCTCCCCGACGCAGCCGTGGAAGCGTTCTCCTCCGGATTGGCGTCGCCGGCTGCGAGCAGCGCGGCGAAGGAGCCCACGACCTCGTCGGCGGCACCCCGCGCCTGTTCACCGGTCGGGCCCGGTGCGGCCACGAACAGGGTGCGGCGGTAGTAGGCCAGCTCCCGGACCGACTCGATGATGTCGGCCAACGCGCGGTGCGCCAACCCCTTCGGCGGCTGGGCGAAGTACACGCGGGGGAACCAGCGGCGGGCCAGTTCCTTCACCGAGGACACGTCCACCATCCGGTAGTGCAGGTGGTCGTCCAGCTCGGGCATGTCGCGGGCCAGGAAGCCACGGTCGGTGCCGATGGAGTTGCCGCACAACGGTGCCGTGCGCCGGTCCGGTACGAAGCGCTTGATGTAGTCGAGCAGCTGCTGCTCCGCGTCCGCCAAGGTCAGCGTCGAGGCGCGGACAGCCTCGGTGAGCCCTGACTTGGCGTGCATCTCGGCGACGACCTCGTTCATGCCGTCGAGGTCGGCGTCGTCCGCCGAGATGATCAGGTCCAGACCCGGGTCGAGCACGTTGAGGTCGGAGTCCGTGACGAGGACCGCAACCTCGATCAACTTGTCCCGGCTCAGTTCCAGGCCGGTCATCTCGCAGTCGATCCAGACCAGGTGCCCCGCGCTCTCCGCCACGTCGCCCGACAGTACGCACCGCGCGCACCCCCCGCCCCGGGCGCCCGTCCTCGTTCGCGGCGCGGCGGCGGTGGTGGTCGGAGGGCCGGAATCGGGGTCCGGCGCCGCTACTGTCGCCACTTCCCGAGACGATGAAGATCCCGTGCCCGCAGCTCCCCCACCAGCCCCTCCGCCGGCGACGGCTCCGGTCCCGGGTTCGCTACGCGCAGGCCTCGCTCATTCTGCGGTGCTGCTCCGCCGGCTATGGGCCGCCTACGTCACCCCGGGACGTCCCGGGCGGCCGACTCCACAGCTCGAGCTGCGCTGGATCTACACCGCCTGGCTGGGGCGCCTTCGACTCCGTCGGCTACCTGCCGCCGTGGAACTGGGCGTGGGCGATCCCGGTGACCGCCGGCTTCGGCCTGGTGTGGGCGGCGGCCGACACGCTCGCCCGGAGCGCCTGGCTGGCCCGGTGGCAGGTGACCGACGAGCCGCGGAGACCACGCGGCTCGCGCGCCGGCCCACCCGTCGCCCACCGGCGCGGGAGCCCGGCGAAGACTGCCGGATGACGTAGCGTCGGGCTCGGCCCCCGGCGCCCGCTGCCTGCGTGCGGCGCCGCCCGGCGATGCCCCCCGGCCACTGCCGGGCCACAACCCCGACCGCCTCGGAGGACGACGTGCTGGCCCTCACCCCGGTGCCCTTGACGACGGCGGGGGAGCGCTCGGTCTTCGCAGAGCTCACCCGCTGGGACACCGGCGGTTCGGTACGGGCCGCCGTGATGGCGTCCATCCCGCTGACCGACGGGCAGTCCTCGCGCCGGATCGCCGACGCCGTCCTCTTCGTGCCGGAGGGCCTGGCGGTCGTCCGCATCGCCGAGGTCGTCCGGCAGAGCGGGGTGGTGACGGCGTCCCCCGAGGGCGCCTGGACCATCTCCCCGGAGTCCGGCCCCGACCAGGCGCTGCAGCTCTCCGGAGGGGGGTCGACCCCGCTCGACGGGCTGATGCGGGCCGGCATGGACACCGCCATGAAGCTGCGGCGCGCCGGGCTGGAACCCGGCCGGATCGCCCGGCTGACCGTCCTCGTCGGCGACGTCACCGGACTGGTCCCCGCCGACGGCGACCTCGGCGAGGGCGACCAGGTGGCCCTCCTCGACCCTCGCTCGCTGCTCCTGGGCATCGCTCGCGCCAGCCGGTACACCGGCGCCGACAACCCCCGCCTCTGGACGACGGCCGACGTCAGGGCCGCACTGGAGACGCTGGGGCTCGAAGGCCGCGGCCCTTCCGTCGAGGAGCTCAACGGCGAGGGGTTCCCCTACTCGCCCTACGTCCTGCGCCGGGCCGACCTGCTCACCCCGGCGGTCATAGCAGCCGCGGCTCCTTCGGCGGCTCCGCCGGCCGCCGTGCCCGTTGCCGAGCCGGCCCCCGCTCCGGTCGCCGCCTTCGCGGCCGCACCCTCGCCGGTCGCCGCTGCCGCACCGTCGCCGGTCACCCCGACCGCCGGGCCACCGGTCCAGGTGCAGTCCGCTCCCGCCGCGGTCGCCCCGGCGGGAGCAGTGACCGTCGCCGCGGCGCAGGCAGCTGGACCAGCCGCGACCGCGGTGCCCGTGCAGGGCGACACGGTGGCGATCGACGGGCCGCGGGACGCGGCGCCGTCGGAGCTCGCACGCGGGCCCGAGGACGCCGGCATCGGCGGCCTCTTCGACGGCGCGGACCCGGACCGGGGAGAGCCCGGGTCCTCCGCGCGCACGTCGGTGTTCCACACCTCCGCCCCGCCGCCGCGCACCTCCGTCTTCCCCGCCTCGCAGCAGAGCGAGGTTCCGGACGCGCCGCCGGCGTACTGGAGCCGCTCCGCCGAGGCGACCGCTGCGCCGGAGGAGGAGCCCGGGGAGCCGGGCACCGGCCGGCGCACCGGCCTGTTCCTCGTGGTCGCACTGGTCGCCGTCGCGCTGCTGGTCGGCGGGGGGTGGCTCCTGCTCGGCGGCCGGGACGGGAGCACCGACGGCGCCGCCGCGGCCGACCAGTCAGCCCCTGCCAGCGCTCCGGCGGGGCCGCAGGTCGGTGTCGTGCAGACGGTTGCCGGACAGGACTACACCGTCCAGGCCGTGAACTCGACGGGCACCTGCGCCGGCCACGCGTACGGCGCCGTCGCCGAGTTCTTCGCCGCAACCGACTGCACCGGGCTCTCGCGGGCCCTCTACTCGACCGACGTCAGGGGCGAGGAGGTCGTCGTCTCGGTGGCCCGGGTCCAGATGCCCGACGCGACTGCGGCCCGGGACCTCCGGGCGCTCGCCGACCAGAACGGCAGCGGGAACGTGAGCGACCTGCTGCGGGAGGGCGTCCGGTACCAGGGCAGCCCGGCGAAGCTGGCGGGAGCCGAGTACGCCAGCGCGCTCTCGGGCCCCACGGTGACCATCGTCGAGGCGGCCTGGGTCGAGGCGGACTCGCAGTCGGGCTCCGCCGACATCGACCGGGTGGCCGGCGACGCCCTGGCGCTCGACGTGCCGCCCCTGCCCGGCGGCTGAGCGGCGGGACGGTCAGGCGGTCGCGGCGGACCACGCCATGTCGGCCAGCAGGGTCGCCATCGCCGGACGGCCGAGCCGGCCGGCGCTGTGCGGCGTGGAGTTGATCAGGCCGAAGACGGCGTGGGCACGGGCCCGGCAGGATGCGGCGTCGCCACCCGGGATCAGCCGGGAGAGCACGCTCACCCATACCTCGACGTAGCGCCGTTGCAGGCGTCGGACCTGTGCTGCGTCCGCGGCCGGGAGCGAGCCGAGATCGCGGTCCTGCACGGTGATCAGCGCGGGATTGTCCAGCGCGAAGTCCACGTGGAAGGCGATGAGCCCCCGCAGCTGGGCCGCGGGATCGTCGCCGGCGTCGGCCACCCGATCGGTGCCCCCCGCGAGCAGGGTCTCGCTGATGCGCAGCAGCATCTCGGCCAGCATCGCGTCCTTGCTGGCGAAGTGCCGGTAGATCGCGGGTCCGGTGACGCCGACGGCCGCGCCGACGTCGTCCACACCGACCGCCCGGGAGCCCCGCTCGGCGAAGAGCTGGGCGGCGGCGCGCAGGATCTCGTCCCGGCGGGAGGGGCGCTCGGCGTCGGCGTGCAGCGCCGTGTCGGGAGCGAGCTCCGGCCTCCCGCGCGTCCCCGAGGAGGCCATGGGGCGATGCTAGCGCCGTGGTGAACACGCGTTAACCCAGACCGATGGAGAACTGGACCGAAGGTGTGAACGACCGTTAACCTTCCGGTGTGGACGCACCGGTGCTTCCCCGAACCGCGTCGGCCTCGGCCGAACGTAACGCCGCCGCGCACGCCGCGCTCGCCGCCGACCTCGCCGACCAGCTGCGCCGGGTCGCCCTCGGCGGGGGAGACCGGGCCCGGCAGCGGCACGTCGACCGGGGCAAGCTGCTCCCGCGCGAGCGGGTGGACGCGCTGCTCGACCCGGGGAGCCCTTTCCTGGAGCTGTCCCCGCTGGCAGCCCACGGCCTCTACGACGGCGAGGCGCCGGCCGCGGGGATCATCACCGGCATCGGCCGCGTCGCGGGCCGCGAGTGCGTCGTCGTCGCCAACGACGCGACCGTCAAGGGCGGGACCTACTACCCGATGACGGTCAAGAAGCATCTGCGGGCGCAGGAGGTGGCTCTGCAGAACCGGCTGCCCTGCATCTACCTGGTCGACTCCGGTGGCGCCTTCCTGCCGATGCAGGACGAGGTCTTCCCGGACCGCGAGCACTTCGGCCGCATCTTCTTCAACCAGGCGACGATGTCGAAGGCGGGCATCCCGCAGATCGCCGCGGTCCTCGGGTCGTGCACCGCCGGTGGCGCCTACGTGCCGGCGATGAGCGACGAGGCGGTGATCGTCCGGGAGCAGGGGACCATCTTCCTGGGCGGCCCACCGCTGGTGAAGGCCGCGACCGGTGAGGTCGTGACCGCCGAGGACCTCGGCGGGGGTGACCTGCACAGCCGGGTCAGCGGCGTCACCGACCACCTGGCCGACGACGACGCCCACGCCCTGCAGCTGGTGCGACAGATCGTCGGGACGCTCGGGCCGCGGGAGGCCCGCCCCTGGGACGTGGAACCGGTCGAGGAGCCGCTGGCCGACCCGGCGTCGATC
This sequence comes from Actinomycetota bacterium, assembly GCA_030773535.1. Lineage (GTDB taxonomy): Bacteria > Actinomycetota > Actinomycetes > Mycobacteriales > Geodermatophilaceae > Blastococcus_B. The sequence continues at coordinate 5,737 of JALYMS010000297.1, forward strand.
TACGAGGTCGTGCCGCCCGATCCGCGCACGCCCTACGACGTCCGCGAGGTGATCGCCCGCCTGGTCGACGGCAGCCGGTTCGCCGAGTTCAAGCCGCTCTACGGAGCCACCCTCGTCACCGGGTTCGCCCGACTGCACGGTCATCCGGTCGGGATCGTCGCCAACAACGGCGTGCTCTTCGCCGAGTCGGCGCTCAAGGGCGCGCACTTCATCGAGCTGTGCGACCGGCGGAAGATCCCGCTGCTGTTCCTGCAGAACATCACCGGGTTCATGGTCGGCCGCGATTATGAGGCGGGGGGGATCGCCAAACACGGCGCCAAGATGGTCACTGCCGTCGCCTGCGCCCGGGTACCGAAGCTCACCATGGTCATCGGCGGCTCGTTCGGTGCGGGCAACTACTCGATGTGCGGTCGGGCCTATTCACCGCGGTTCCTGTTCACCTGGCCCAACGCGCGCATCTCCGTGATGGGCGGCGAGCAGGCCGCCAGCGTCCTGGCCCAGGTCCGGCGGGACGGGCTCGAGGCCCGCGGCGAGGAGTGGAGCGCCGACGACGAGGAGGCGTTCAAGGCGCCGATCCGCGAGCAGTACGAGCAGCAGGGGCACCCGTACTACGCCACCGCCCGCATCTGGGACGACGGCGTGATCGATCCCGCGCACACCCGCACCGTGCTCGGCCTGGCCTTGTCTGCTTGCGCGAACGCCCCGTTGGAGGAAGTTGGCTATGGCGTCTTCCGGATGTAGCCCGTCCCGGAGGGGCCAAAAGCACGCTTTTGGCACCTGGGGGCGGTGGTGAGCGGGATGTTCGACACCGTGCTGGTAGCCAACCGGGGTGAGATCGCCGTCCGCGTGATCCGGACGCTGCGCGAGATGGGCATCCGGTCGGTCGCCGTGCACAGCGACGCCGACGCCAGGGCGCTGCACACCCGGCTCGCCGACGTCGCCGTCCCCATCGGACCGGCACCGGCCGCCCAGAGCTACCTGTCGATCGACCGGGTGCTCGAGGCGGCGGCGCGCACCGGCGCGCAGGCGATCCATCCCGGCTACGGGTTCCTGTCGGAGAACGTCGACTTCGCCCGAGCATGCGAGAAGGCCGGCGTGGTCTTCATCGGGCCGCCGATCGCGGCGATCGAGGCGATGGCCGACAAGATCCGCGCCAAGCAGACCGTGATGGCCGCCGGAGTGCCCGTCGTCCCCGGCCGGACCGAGCCCGGCATGACCGACGAACAGGTCACCAACGCCGCCGTCGCGGTCGGGTTCCCGGCGCTGCTCAAGCCCAGTGCTGGCGGAGGCGGCAAGGGCATGCGGATCGTGCGGGCGAAGAACGAGCTGCCCGAGGCCATCGCCGCCGCCCGCCGCGAGGCGCGCGGCTCCTTCGGCGACGACACCCTGCTGGTGGAGCGGTACGTCGGGAACTCCCGGCACATCGAGGTGCAGGTGCTCGGTGACGCCCACGGCAACGTGATCCACCTTGGCGAGCGCGAGTGCAGCCTCCAGCGCCGGCACCAGAAGGTGATCGAGGAGGCTCCGTCGCCGCTGCTCGACACGTCGATGCGTGCCTCCATGGGTCGCGCCGCGGTGGAGGCGGCGAAGGCGGTCGGCTACACCGGCGCCGGGACGGTGGAGTTCATCGTCGACGCCGACCGGACTGCCCGGGGGCAAGACATGGACTTCTTCTTCCTGGAGATGAACACCCGGCTGCAGGTCGAGCACCCGGTCACCGAGCTGATCACCGGGATGGACCTGGTGGAGCAGCAGGTCCGGATCGCCGCGGGCGAGCGGCTGCCGGTCGACCAGAGCGACATCAGCCTGGACGGGCACGCCATCGAGGCTCGGCTCTACGCCGAGGACCCCGCCCGTGGCTTCCTGCCGCAGGCCGGCACGGTGCTGGGGTTGTTGGAGCCGAGCGGCCCAGGCATCCGCGTCGACAGCTCGCTGGCCGTGGGCACCGTCGTCGGCTCGGACTACGACCCGATGCTGGCCAAGATCATCGCCTGGGCGCCCACCCGGGAGACCGCCCGGGCCCGGCTGGTCGGTGCCCTCGGGCGCACCGCCGTCCTCGGGGTGACGACGAACGCGGCTTTCCTGCGCGCGCTGCTGGACGACGACGACGTCGTCGCCGGGAAGCTCGACACCGGTCTCATCGAGCGGCGCGGCGACGAGCTCACGCAGCCGCAGCCGCCGCCTCCGCACGTCTACGCCGCGGCGGGACTGGCGCTGCTGATCGAGAGCGAGCCCGACGGCGGCGTCGTCGACCGGTGGGAGGTGCCCGACGGCTGGCGGCTGGGGGAGCCGGCATGGACGGTCCGTCGGTTGCAGGCGGCCGGGGGCGAGCCGGTCGAGGTGCGGCTGCGCGGCCGGTCCACCGCCGCGGAGGTGCGCATCGGGGACGGCGAGCCGGTGGCCGCGCGCGCGGTCCGGGACGGCGACCGGATCACCGTCAGCCTGGACGGGCTGACGATGCCCTACTCCCTGGTGCACGAGGGCGGCTCGGTCTGGCTGGCCGCCGACGGCTCGGTCACCGCGCTGCGGGAGCACGAACGGCTCACCGCCGCCGGTGAGGGGCTGGGCAGCGACGGCGTCGTCACCTCGCCCATGCCGGGGACGGTGACCGTGGTGCAGGTGTCGGTCGGCGACGAGGTGGCGGCGGGGACCCCGCTGCTCGTCGTCGAGGCGATGAAGATGGAGCACGTGCTGACCGCCCCGGTCGCGGGAACGGTCACCGAGCTCGGTGTGACAGCCGGCCAGACGGTCGGGCTGGACGAGCGGGTGGCCCTGGTGACGCCCGAGCCCGCTCCCGATCAGCAGGAGAACTGATGTTGGACTACCGACTCGACGCCGAGACCGAGGCCCTGCGCAAGACCGTGCGCCAGTTCGCGCAGGAGGTCATCGCCCCGCAGATCGGGGAGTTCTACGAGCGCGACGAGTTCCCGACGCAGATCGTGCGGCAGATGGGCGAGCTCGGGCTGTTCGGGCTGCCGTTCCCGGAGGAGTACGGCGGCTCGGGCGGTACGTACTTCGACCTGTGCATCGCCCTGGAGGAGCTGGGCCGCGTGGACAGCTCCGTCGCGATCACCCTCGAGGCGGGCGTCTCCCTCGGTGCCATGCCGATCTTCCGGTTCGGCACCGAGGAGCAGAAGCAGGAGTGGCTGCCGCGGCTGTGCTCGGGAGAGGCGCTGGGTGCGTTCGGGCTGACCGAGCCCGGCGGTGGCTCGGACGCCGGCGGCACGCGGACGACCGCGCGCCTCGAGGACGGCCACTGGGTGATCAACGGGTCGAAGGCGTTCATCACCAACGCCGGTACCGACCTGACCGCGCTGGTGACCGTGACCGCGGTGACGGGTACGCGGCCGGACGGCGGCAAGGAGATCTCGGCGATCATCGTCCCCTCGGACACGCCCGGGTTCGTCGTCGGCAAGCGGTACTCGAAGGTCGGCTGGAACGCGTCGGACACCCGGGAGCTGTCGTTCAGCGACGTCCGGGTGCCCGAGCAGAACCTGGTGGGGGTGCGGGGGCGCGGTTTCGCCCAGTTCCTCTCGATCCTCGACGAGGGCCGGATCGCCATCTCGGCGCTGTCGGTCGGACTGGCGCAGGGCTGCGTGGACGAGTCGATCAAGTACGCGGCGCAGCGGGAGGCGTTCGGGCAGCCGATCGGCCGCAACCAGGCGATCCAGTTCATGATCGCCGACATGGAGGTGCGGGCCTCCACCGCGCGGCTGGCCTACTACCGGGCGGCGGAGAAGATGCTGCGCGGCGAGCCGTTTCGGCGGGAGGCGTCGATCGCCAAGCTGTACAGCTCCGAGATCGCGATGGACAACGCGCGCTACGCCACCCAGGTGCATGGCGGCTACGGGTTCATGAACGAGTTCCCGGTGGGACGCTTCTACCGGGACGCGAAGATCCTGGAGATCGGCGAGGGCACCAGCGAGGTGCAGCGAATGCTGATCGCCCGCGACCTCGGCGTCGGCTGAACCGCGCGGTCGGCGAGATGAGGCCCTGACGGCGACGGGGTGGATGCCGCGATCGTCGACCTCGTCCCCCCAGCGCGCGAAGCTCTGCGCCTCGGGAGGCGTGTCGACCGCGTCGCCCGGGCGGAGCGAGCTGCCCGCCGTGCGGCGGGGAGAGGGCCATGACGCCGTCGGGGAGCGGTTCCGCGCCGCGCGTCGTCCTGGCCGGGGCCCGGCCGCGGACCTTCCTGCGGCTGGTGGCTCTCCTGCTGGGCGCATTCCTCCTGGTCGAGGCGGTCCTCCTGGGTCTGGGCCTGCTGGTCACCCGGGTGCTGGACGACGGTCCGCTGGAGCGTCAGGAGGTCGCGTTCACACGCACGGTGGTGGAGCTCCGCAGCCCGCTGTGGAACCAGGTGACCCACTACGGCTCCGTGCTGGGCGCGACGGGCACGGTCGTCGTCCTGACCGCCGTGGGTTGTGTCGTCCTGGCCTGGCGGGGACACGGCCTCCGCCTCCCCGCTTTCCTCGCCCTCGCGGTCGCCGGCGAGACCGGTCTCTTCCTGATCGCGGCCGCCACCCTGGACCGCCTCCGCCCGGCGATCCCGCAGCTGGACGCGGCGCCGCCGACGTCGAGCTTCCCGTCCGGGCACACCGCGGCGATGATCGCGTTGGCCTGCGGCCTGGCGCTGGGACTCGCTCGGACGCGTCCGGACCACCGGTTCCGGGCGCTGCTGTGGAGTCTGGCCGTGACCCTGTCCGCGTTCGTGCTGCTGAGCCGGCTCTACCGGGGGATGCACTGGCCCACCGACGTCGCGGCCAGCGTCGTCTTCACGGTGACCTGGCTGCTCCTGCTGCGTGCGATCCTCCTGCCACGCATCAGGCGGTGAGGCCGCTCGGGTCCTGGAGCAGTCGCCACGCGCGGCTGTGCGCATAGCCACGTATCCCGGCCGGCTGATGCGTGGCTATCCGCGCACGTGCGGTTACCCGGCAGGTGCGGTCTTCGTCGGTCGGCCACTCCGGCGCAGGGAGACCGCCGAGCTCAGCGAGCCGCGTCACGGTGTGCTCCACGACGTCGTCCTCGGGCGGCGCACCTGCCGGTGAGGCCATGAGGGCCGCGATCTCGGCGGGGTCGACGTCGCAGCCGGTGACCTCCCGGACCCAGCGGGCGAAGCCCTCGGCCTCCGCCGCCGTGTCCACCGGCGCCGCGGCGTCGCGCTCGTCGAAGTAGACCCGGGGCTCGTACCCGAGGAAGAACCGGCCACCCGATGCGTCGGCCGACCGGTAGTCCACCGTGGCGATGTCGCTGTCGTGGATGTCGATCAGGAGGAACGGCACGGCGGTCGGGCCCTCGCTGCTCCACCGGCCGGCGCTGTACGCGAACTTCCCGGAGAGCCCCACGAGCCGAGGCTAGCGACCATTGGGCCGTCGTCCGACGACGCAGTGCCGGGCGTCAGGGCGCCGGCGGAGGCCCCGCCAGGGCCGGCTCGTTGCCCGAGGGGAGTTCCGACTGCACGCGGCGCCAGTGGTACAGGTACAGGGGACCAGCGATGAGCAGCGTCGTGGCCGACCCCACCAGGCTGAGCACCTCCTGGCGCCGCTGCGACTCCTCGGCCATCTCTTCCTGGCGCGCGATCTCCTCGTCGTTCAGGTTCTCGCCCGGCGGCGGCTCGTAGTAGCCGTAGTAGCCGGGGTCGGGGTAGAAGACACCCACGGTGCTGCGCACCAGCGAGACCGCCGCGAAGAGGCTGACCACCAGGCTGATCAGGCAGACCAGGTACAGGTACCCGTTGCGAAGGTTGAGGCGGTCCTGGACTGCCACATCGGCTCCTCTCGGCGGCCCGCGACGTCCGCGGGATGGCGGGATCGTGCCGCAGTGCGCGGCCACATCCGAGCAGAGCGACGGAAGCGTTATCCAGATGCATCCCCCGCCGCTCCGGGCCGCTGC
>JALYMS010000298.1 GCA_030773535.1 Actinomycetota bacterium
CCATCCGCCTCGGCCAGCTGCTCAAGCTCGTGGACGCCGTCCCGACCGGGGCGCAGGTGAAGGACGTGCTGCTCTCGGGCGTGGTGCGGGTGAACGGCGAGCCCGAGGAACGGCGGGGACGGCAGCTCCACCGCGGCGACGTCGTCGCCCTCGAGGGCACGGAGGACATCCGGATCGGCTAGCACGGGCTGCGCCGCCCTTCGAGGGTGGCCTTGCAGAGGTGCCGCGTTCCACGTGGAACGCGGGGATCGGTGCACGGAGGAGGAAGGGGCGGTCGTGGTCGAACCCGGGCACGCCCCGCTCCAGCCGTCCACGAGCTCCCCCGACTTCGCCGCGATCCGCGCGGAGTTCGAGGTTCCGGAGGTCTTCCCTCCGGACGTGCTGGCCGAGGCGGCCCGGCTGGCGGCCCGGCTGCCGCTGCCGGAGCTCGACGCCACCGACGTCCCCCTCGTCACCCTGGACCCGGTCGGCAGCCGCGACCTCGACCAGGCCGTCCACCTGACGGCCCTGGGGACCGGCTACCGGGGCACCTACGCGATCGCCGACGTCGGCGCCTTCGTCCTGCTCGGCAGCGCCCTCGACCGGGAGGCCCGACGCCGGGGGCAGACGCTCTACGGCCCCGACTGGCGCATCCCGCTACACCCGCCGGAGCTCAGCGAAGGAGCCGCCAGCCTGCTTCCCGACCAGGTCCGGCCGGCCGCTGTCTGGACCCTCGACCTCGACGCCGACGGCGAGCCCGTCGAGGTACGGGTGCACCGGGCCCGCGCCCGCAGCCGGGCGCAGCTGGACTATCCCGCGGCGCAGGCCTGGGCCGACGCCGAAGTGCTGCCCGAGCCACTGGCACTGCTGCCCCGGATCGGCACCCTGCTCCAGGAACGCGCCGCCGAACGCGGTGCCATCGAGCTGGGCACCCCCGACCAGGAGGTGCGGGCCGTGGCCGACGGCGGCTGGGTCCTGGCCTTCCGCGGCGACCTGCCGGTCGAGGGGTGGAACGCGCAGATCTCCCTGCTCACCGGGCGGTGTGCGGCGCAGCTCATGCTCGACGGCGGCGTCGGCGTCCTGCGGACCCTCCCGCCGCCGAAGCCGGAGGACGTCGAGCGGCTGCGCCTCCTGGCACCGGCGCTCGGTGTGGCATGGCCCGAAGGCGCCTCCCCAGGCGCGGTCCTCGCCGGCCTGGACCCTGGCGACCCCGGCGCCGCGGCATTCCTCGACGAGGCAGGGGTCCTGCTGCGCGGGGCGGCCTACATCCCCTTCGACGGCAGGGCCCCGGAGCAGCCCGGCCACGGCGGGGTTGGCGCTCCCTACGCGCACGTCACCGCCCCGCTGCGCCGGCTGGTCGACCGCTTCGGCACGGAGGTGTGCCTGGCTCTCGCCGCGGGCACCGACCCGGCGCCCGAGCTGCGGGCGGCGCTGCCAGAACTGCCGGAACTGCCCGCACTGATGGTGGCGTCCGACCGGCGGACCCGCGAGGTGGAGCGCGCCGTCCTCGATGCCACCGAGGCCTGGGCCCTGCGCGGCCGGGAGGGTCAGAGCTTCTCCGCCGTCGTGCTGGACGCCGAGGACGGTCGCGGCACCGTCGTGCTCGACGGCCATGCCGTCCGCGGACGCTGCACCGGGGACGAACTCCGGCCCGGTACCCGAGTGCAGGTCCGGTTGGAGGAGGCCGACGTCGCCGGTCGCAGCGTCCGCTTCCGGCTGGTGGGCGCCGACAGGTCCGCCTCGTGAGGGCTGTCCGGTGACCAGGGCCCCCTATCTCTCCGCCCGGCTCCAGGGCTTCGGGACGACGGTCTTCGCCGAGATGAGCGCACTGGCGGTCGCCACCGGAGCGGTGAACCTGGGGCAGGGGTTCCCCGACTACCCGGGCCCCGCCGAGGTCCTCGACGTCGCGCGGGCCGCCATCGGCACCGCCGCCGACCAGTACCCCCCGGGACCCGGCATCCTCGAGCTGCGCGAGGCGATCGCCGGGCACGTCGAGCGCTTCCGCGGCGCGGTGTACGACCCGGCGGACGAGGTGCTGGTGACCGCCGGCGCCACCGAGGCGTTGTCCGGAGCCCTGCTGGCGCTGCTGGATCCCGGCGACGAAGTGGTGCTCTTCGAGCCGATGTACGACTGCTACGCCGCGGGCATCGCGATGGCCGGCGGCGTGGCCCGACCGGTGCCGCTCCGTCCGCCGGCCGACGGGACCGGACCCTGGGCGTTCGACCCCGAGGAACTGCGGGAGGCGATCACCCCGCGCTCCAAGCTGCTGCTCGTGAACACGCCGCACAACCCCACCGGGAAGGTGTTCACCCCCGACGAGCTCACCGTCCTCGCCGGACATGCCGTCGGGCACGACCTGCTGGTGCTAACCGACGAGGTCTACGAGCACCTGGTGTTCTCCGGGACGCGGCACACCTCGATCGCGTCGTTGCCGGGCATGCGGGAGCGCACGCTGGTGGTGAGCAGCGCGGGCAAGACCTTCAACGTCACGGGCTGGAAGGTCGGCTGGATCTACGGACCGGCGCCACTGGTGTCCGCCGTCCGGACCGCCAAGCAGTTCCTGACCTACGTGAACGGAGGGCCGTTCCAGCCCGCCGTCGCTGCGGGACTGCGGCTGCCGGACGCGTACTTCAGCGAGGCCGCCCGGGACCTGGAGTACCGGCGTGACGTGCTGGTCCGGGGCTTGCGGGAGGGCGGGTTGCCGGTCATAGCTCCGGAGGCCACCTACTTCGCCACCGTCGACGTCCGCGGCGTGCAGCCCGACGGCGACGGCCTGTCCTTCTGCCGCTCGCTGCCCGAGCGCGCCGGCGTGGTGGCCGTCCCCAGCGGGGTGTTCTACAGCGCTGGGCACGCACACCTGGGCCGGCACCTGGTGCGGTTCGCGTTCTGCAAGGGGGACGACGTGCTCGCCGAGGCAGTGCAGAGATTGAGGAGGCTCGCATGAGGATCGCGGCGGTCCAGCACGACATCGTGTGGGAGGACCGGGAGGCCAACTTCGAGCGGCTGGCCCCGCAGGTGCGCCGCGCGGTGGGCGCGGGCGCGGAGCTGGTCCTGCTCACCGAGACGTTCTCCACCGGGTTCTCCATGACGCCAGGGATCGGCGAGCCGGAGGACGGGCCGTCGGCGCGGTTCCTGGCCGCGCAGGCCGCGGAGCACGGCGTCTGGGTGGGCGGCAGCTGCCCCGAGATCGCCGCCGACGGCGAACTGCCCTACAACAGCTTCGTGCTGGCCGGCCCTGACGGCAGCACGCACCGCTACCGCAAGCTCAACCCGTTCACCCACGGCGGGGAGCGGGAGCGCTTCCGGGCCGGGGCCGACCCGGTGACGCTGGACATCGGTGGCCTACGGATCACCCCGTTCATCTGCTACGACCTCCGGTTCGCAGACGTCTTCTGGCGGGCGGCCCCGGAGACGGACGTGTACTTGGTGCCGGCGAACTGGCCGGCTGCGCGCCGGCAGCACTGGCAGACGCTGCTGGCGGCGCGGGCGATCGAGAACCAGGCCTACGTGGTCGGCTGCAACCGCGTGGGCACCGCTGGTGACGGCACCCAGCACAGCGGCGACAGCCGGATCGTCAGCCCGATGGGAGAGCTGCTGGCCACGGCCGCCGGCGTCGAGACCATCGTGCTGGCCGACGTCGACGCAGCGGAGGTGCGCGCGACCCGCGACCGCCTGCGGTTCCTCGCCGACCGCCGCGCCTGAGTCGACCCGTTCGGGGGAGTTGGCTGTAGGCACTCAAGTCAGCGCGCCGGCCGCCCGATGGGGAGGCATGAGCACAAGCCTTCCGCGATCCGAGGCGACCACGGTCCGCCCGCGCGGCCGCTCCCTGAACAGCTTGGCGATCCAGCTGTCGGCGTTCGCTCTCTCCTTCATCCTCGTCGCGCTCCTGGTGGTCACCTCCTCGCGGGCGGCCTTCGTCGCCCAGAACGACAACACCACCAACACGGTGACCGCAGCCGCCATCCACCTCGGCGACAACGACTCCAATGGCGCCATGTTCAACAGCACGGGCTGATGCCCGGCACGAGCGTGCAGAAGTGCATCGATGTCACCTACACGGGGAACATCGATCCGCTGCTGGTGAAGATCTACGCGACTGCCCCGCCCACGGGCACGCTGGGGACGTACCTGAACCTCACCATCGACGTCGGCGACGACACGACCGACGCCTTCGGCAGCTGCACGACCTTCGGCGGAGGAGTCAACGGCTCGACGAACGTCCACACGGGCACGCTCGCCGGCTTCGCCAGCGATCACCCCGACTACGCCGGCAAGGTCCACCACTTGGGACCCCACCGGCACGGGGCAGGCCAAGACCTTCCGTTTCACCGTCTCGGTGCAGGACAACCCCTCCGCCGAGGGGCTCACCTGGACCTTCGGATTCTCGTGGGAACACGGACGAGCTGAGCACCCGCGCGGCGTCGCCCAGGACGGCGGCGACGGCGAGGGCCACCTCGCCCACCGCGTCCTCGGCTCGCACCTGGCAGCGCACCGTCGTCTACGGGGCCGGCACCGTCTGCATGCTGATGATCTCGATGGCCAGCAGCCTCTCCCTGTGGATCGCCCTTCCCTGGGCCTTCCTCGGCTGGTCGCCGACGCTGGTGACGTCCGGATCCATGCAGCCCCT
>JALYMS010000299.1 GCA_030773535.1 Actinomycetota bacterium
GAGCGGCGTTCGCCGCCCGGCACGGCCTCAGTTCCACCGAGGTGCGGGCGCTGATCTGCCTGCTGGACAGCGAGCGGGCAGGGGAGGCCGCGAGCCCGACCCGGCTGGCCGCCCAGCTGAACATCACCACGGCATCCGGAACGGCCCTGCTCGACCGGCTGGAGCGAGCGGGTCACATCCGGCGCACGCCTCGCACCGACGACCGCCGCAGGATCGATGTCGTCGTCACGCCGTCGGCCAAGGAGCTGGGCTGGTCCTTCTTCGGCCCGCTCATCGATGCGACGGTCACCGTGCTGAACACGCGCACGACCGAGCAGCGCGCGGTGATCGACTCGTTCCTCGACGACATGGTGGCGGCGCTGGACCGGACCGGCTCCGCGGAGGACGCCGACGGATCGTCGCAGGCCCGACGCCTAGGCTCGGCGCCGTGACCACCGTCGTTCTGCTGCGCCACGGCCGGACGACGGCCAACGCCGCCGGCGTCCTTGCCGGCTGGACCCCCGGTGTGCAGCTCGACGACGCCGGCACCGGGCAGGTGCGCGCGGTGGGGGAGCGGCTGGCGAAGGTGCCCCTGGCGGCGATCGTCAGCAGCCCGCTGGAGCGGTGCCGGCAGACCGCGGACGCCGTGGCCGCGGGCCGGGACCTGACCGTGCAGACCGATGACCGGCTCGGCGAGGCCCGCTACGGCGACTGGACCGGCCGCAGCATCAAGGAGCTGAGCAAGGACCCGCTCTGGAAGGTGGTCCAGCAGCATCCCTCGGCCGCGGTCTTCCCCGGCGACGAGGGGGAGGGGCTCGCCCAGACCCAGGCGCGCGCGGTCGCCGCCGTCCGGGCCTGGAACGCCACCCTGGGGCCCGACGCCGTCTGGCTGGCCTGCAGTCACGGCGACGTCATCAAGGCCATCGTGGCCGACGCCCTGGGCCTGCACCTGGACTCCTTCCAGCGGATCGTCGTCGATCCGGCGTCGATCTCGGTGATCACCTACACCGACACGCGGCCCTTCGTGGTGCGGGTCAACGACACCGGCGGCGACGTCTCCGGGCTGATCCCGCCCCCGCGCCGCCGGCGCCGGGCCAGGCCGTCGTCGGACGCCGTCGTGGGTGGCGGGGCCGGGGCGACAGCGTGACCTGTGTCGTCGGGGGAACCGGTGGCTCCTCCCGCGTAACCTGATCGCGTGCCCCGTCAGGTCCACCTCTTCGAGCGTCCGTCCCGCTTCGTCGCGGGCACCGTGGGCCAGCCGGGCGACCGCACGTTCTACCTGCAGGCCTCGGACGACTCCGGCCGCACGGTCAGCGTGGCGCTGGAGAAGACCCAGGTGCAGGTGCTCGCGGATCGCATGCAGGAGCTGCTCGACGAGGTCTCCGACCGCGCCGGGACGGACATCCCGCCCCAGGCCGACGTCGACGACCTCGAGCCGCTGACCGCGCCGGTCGACGAGGAGTTCCGGGTTGCGGCCATGGGCCTGGCCTGGGACGGCTCGGCCGAGGCGGTCGTCGTGGAGGCGGTCGCCGCGACCGACGAGCCCATCGACGAGGAGGCCATCCTCTCCGACAGCGAGGAGGGGCCCGACGCGCTGCGCGTGACGATCACGCCCATGGCAGCGCGCGCCTTCATCGCCCGCGCCCGCCGGGTGGTGGCCGCGGGCCGGCCGCCGTGCCCCCTGTGCTCACTGCCGCTGGACCCGGCCGGGCACGTGTGCCCCCGGCAGAACGGCTACCGCCGCTGAGCGGCGGCTTCTCCATGAGCGAGCAACCGGTGGGGGCCGAGCTGCGTCCTCCCGCGGACGACGCCGAGGCGCTGGAACTGCTGCGCGAGGGAGGGATCGACCTCGAGGGCCGCCTGCTCGACGCGTCGAACGTCACGCTGGTCGGCGCCATCCGCAGCCGGACGCTGGAGGCGGAGTGCGTCTACAAGCCGGTGGCGGGGGAGCGGCCGCTGTGGGACTTCCCCGACGGGACCCTCGCCGGCCGTGAGATCTCGGCCTTCCTGGTCTCCGAGGCGACCGGCTGGGGCGTGGTTCCGCCCACGGTCCTGCGGGAGGGTCCGTTCGGGCCGGGCATGGTGCAGCTCTGGGTCGACGGCGACGACGGCGTCGATCTGCGGGCGTTCGTACGGCGCGACCATCCGGGGCTGCGGCGCATGGCGGTGTTCGACGCGGTGGTGAACAACGCCGACCGCAAGGGCGGCCACATCATCCCGACGGCCGACGGGCACGTGTACGGCGTCGACCACGGCATCTGCTTCTCGGTCGACCCGAAGCTGCGGACGCTCCTGTGGCGCTGGGCGGGCAAGCCGCTGCCCGACGACGCC
>JALYMS010000300.1 GCA_030773535.1 Actinomycetota bacterium
CCACCGACGCAGAGGAGCTCCCATGACCGGCCCCCACGATCGCCCCACGCTCGACGACGTCATGGACATCGAGGAACACCCGACCCGCGACCGCACCCAGCACGCGAAGGATCCGCACCCGGGCGACGAGGTCCTCGAACACCGCACGGAGCAGGAGCGGCAGGCGGTCGGCTCCGACGACGCCGCTCCCGCCGGCGCCCAGGAGCACTCGGCGACCGACTGAGGTGGCCCGGCTGACCGGCGCCGACGTCGCCTGCTGGGTCCTCAAGAGCGCCCTGCCCACCTCCCGGCTCGCGCCCGGCTGGCAGCCGGGGACCTCGTGGTCGACGACGCGCTGCGTGCGTCCCTCCTACCGGCTGGAGCTCATGTCCCCGGGGCAGCCCTGCCTGCTCTGGATCAGTGGCCGAGCGGATCCGGGCGTGCACGCGCTGGGAACGTTGACTGCCGAGCCGCAGGAGACCGACGGCGGACCGGTCGCGCCGGTCCGCCTGACGCTCCTGCCCGACCCGCTGCCGAGAGCCGTGCTGCTGGGCGACCCCGTCGCCCGGGACGCCGAGGTGCTCCGGATGCCGGCCGGGAGCAACCCGTCCTGGCTGTCCGCGGCGCAGTTCGCCGTCGTGCTCGACCGGATCGGCTGAGACGGTCCGGCCTGGGACCATCGGTGCCGTGAACCCGACCCGGCTCCGCTGGGGCGCCGCCGCCTGGCTGCTGACCCTCCAGTTCTTCGTGGTGGAGGCCGTGGCCCAGTCGCGCTTCGCCGGCCCCTACTCGCGCACCGACACCGTCATCAGCGCGCTCGGTGGCGCCGATTCGGCCGCCCGGCAGCTGATGAACGCCTCCTTCGTGGTGCAGGGGGCGCTGATCCTGGCCGGAGCCCTCCTCCTCCGGCCGGTCCTGCTCCGCGGCGCTGCCCAGGTGGCTCCGACGCTGCTGGGGGCTGCGGCGGCCGGGGTGCTGCTCGTGGGGGTGTTCCCGATCACCGGCAACTCGACGCTGCACGGGATCGGCGCGGTGGTGTACTTCGTCGGCGGCGGACTGGGGCTCATCGCACTGGCCTACGCCGTCCGCCCGCGATCCGAGGCGCTGGGCACCGTGCTCGCCCTGCTCGGGCTGGTGGGAACGGTGGGCACGGTCCTGTTCCTGACCGGCGTCACCTCCTTCCTCGGCGTGGGCGGCACCGAGCGAGTGGCGGCCTACGTCCTCCCGATCGGACTGGCCATCGCGGGCCTCAGCCTGGAGCGGCTCGCGGGCCGGCCGACCGGGGAAGCGGGACCGACCCGGCTCGAGGAACGGGAGCTTGCGCGGGCAGAGCGCGTAGAGCAGTACCGCCGCCGGAACGAGGCGCTCGAGGCCGCCGTCCACCGCCCTGACCCCGCTACCGCCGTCGACGAGCACGAGCACGAGCACGAGGACGACGACGACCCGTGGGCCGCACCTCGTCGGCGCGGGGACTGAGCGCGGTCCTGCGTCAGCCCCGCAGGTGCTCGGCGTAGGTACGGCGTCCGCGGGCGCCGCCGGTCGGCAGGCCGGCGCCGTCCCGGAAGGCGGTCCCCAGCTTGCCCGGGACCGGTGTAGCCACCACGTGCGTTCCCGGGGAGCGGGCAGCGACCCAGGCCCGGGCGAGATCTGCCGCGGACAGCTCCTCCGGCCCGCCGAACTCGACGACGCCGCCCGTCGGTGAACCCGCGGCCACGGTGGTGATGTGCTCCGCGACCTCGCCCACGTCCACCGGCTGCGCGCGCCAGCCCATCGGGACGGGGAGCACCGGCCCGCGACGGGCGGTGTCGAGGAGGAGGTCGACGAAGTCATGGAACTGGGTGACGCGTAGCAGGGTCACCGGCAGGCGCGAGGCGAGCAGCACCTGCTCGGCCGCGAACTTGGCGCGGTAGTAGCCGTACGGGATGCGGTCGACGCCGACGATCGAAACGTAGACGAGGTGCCTCAGCCGGTCGCGGTCGACGGCCTCCACGAGCCGCCGGGTACCCGCGACGTCGACCTGCCAGGGATCACCCCGCGGGTCGCTGGCCGCGTGAACGATCACCTCAGCGCCAAAAACCGCCGGGCCAAGGTCCCGGCCGGTCGCCAGGTCGCCCCGGACGCCGCCCGGGCCGGTCCCACGGCGTGACATCTGCTTGACCGAGTGCCCGGCCGCCTGCAGGGAGCCGACGAGGCGCTGCCCGAGCCGCCCGGTCCCACCGGTGACGAGTACGTCCATGGCGGCAGTCTGGCCCGACCCACCCCCGGACCGCAGCCCGGTGCGGGGCAGGATCCACCCGTGACCTTCCGCGGAGTGCTCTTCGACTGGCGCGGCACGCTCGTCGTCGCTCCGACTGTCGAGGAATGGGCCACTGAGGCGCTCCGGCGGCTCGGTCGATCCTCCGGGGCCGAAGCGGTCGACAAGATCGCGCCGCTCCTGGTACAGGTCGCCGACGATCTGGATGCGCCCGGCCTCGACGCCGACGCCACCCTGCACCTCAGCACTTACCAACGCGTGCTGGCCGGGCTCGGGTTCGAGCCGAAATCGTTATGGCGCTCTACGAGGTCGAGTCCGACCCGGCGTGCAATCCCTTCGCCGACGACGCGCCGGCGACTCTGATGGCGCTGGCGGGCGCAGGTCTGCGCATCGGGGTCGTCAGCGACATCCACGTCGACATCCGACCGGCCTTCGCCTCGGCCGGCCTAGACGACGTGGTCGACGTCTTCACGCTTTCCTTCGAACAAGGGGTGCAGAAGCCTGATCCAGCGATGTTCGCACGCACCCTGAGCGCTCCGAGGCTCGAGCCGCACGAGGCGCTCATGGTCGGCGACCGGTCCCGGCCCGACGGCGCGGCGGTGGAGCTGGGGATCGCGGCGCTGCTCCTCCCGCCGCTCGCCACCGCGGCCGACCGCCGCCTGCACCACGTGGCGGCGCTGTGCGAAGTCCCCGCTCGAGCCACCAGTCGCCCGAACGACCAAGCGAGCCTGACGTCTCCGAGCAGGCTGTGTGAAGACATCGCCGGGCCATTCAGCACCGCAACTGCCATAGCCTGCGAAGGTGGGTCCCCGGGACGGCCTCGACGACGCGGAGCAGCAGCGGCTGGTGCGACTCGCCCTCGCCGACTGGTCAGAGGCGGCCGACGCCCGGGTCGATTCGGTGATCGTGTCGAACAATCAGGCGGCAGTGAACCTGTTCGTCAACGGGGACTACGAATACTCCGTCTACTTCCAGCAGAGCGAGCACGGGCAGTGGGACGAGGCCGCCGCCAGCGGCCATGCGAACCGTATCGACAGCTGACGACGTCAGGACCGGGTGCGGTCAGCGCTCCTGGTCGGTCGGGCGGATCAGCACCTCGTTGACCGCCACGTGCGGCGGCTGGCTGACCACGTACACCACCGCGCGAGCGATGTCCTCGGACTGCAGCGACCGCATGCTGGTGTACATCTTCTCGGCGGCCGCCTTCGCCTCCGGCTGGGTGATGTGGTCCCGGAGCTCGGTTTCCACGGCGCCCGGCTCGACGAGGGAGATCCGCACCCCCTGGCCCGTCACCTCCTGGCGCAGCGACTCGCTGAAGGCGTTCACCGCCCACTTGCTGGCGTTGTAGACCCCGGCGCCCTTGCGCGCCTGCCGGCCGGCGACGCTGGACATGTTCACGACGTCGCCGGAGCCCTGCTCGACCATGCCGTCGATCGCGGCATGGGTCATGTACAGAACGCCGAGGACGTTGGTGTCCATCATCCGTCGCCAGTCCTCCGGATCGGCGCCGACGATGGTGCCGAGCAGCATCACCCCGGCGTTGTTGACCAGGACGTCGAGTCCCCCGAGCTCCGCCCGCGTGCGGCGGACGGCGTCGGCGCAGGCGGCCTCGTCGGTCACGTCGAGGTCGAGCTGGAGCACCCCGGCTCCCGCCTCGCGCAGGCGAGCGGCCAGCGCGTCGAGCCGGTCCTTGCGGCGGGCGCCGATCGCCACGGCCGCGCCCGCCTCGGCCAGCGCGACCGCTGTAGCCT
>JALYMS010000301.1 GCA_030773535.1 Actinomycetota bacterium
GCTCCCTACACTTCTGGGGGTGGCTCCCAACCCGCCCGGCCCTCCCGGCGGTCCCGGTTCCCCGGGGACGCACCTGACGCACGGTGCGCATCCCCACGTCGTTCCCCGCCACCCGCGGCTGGACCCCCTGGCGGATCGGTACGCGGCACGGACCCACGGGATGAAGACCTCGGAGATCCGCGCACTGTTCTCCGTGGTGAGCCGACCCGAGGTGGTGTCCCTGGCCGGGGGCATGCCGGCTGTCACCGCGTTGCCGCTCGACGCGGTGGGCTCGATGATCGGCGAGCTCGTCTCAGGAATGGGTGCCCAGACCCTGCAGTACGGCTCCGGTCAGGGTGATCCGCGGCTGCGCGAGCGCATCTGCGACGTCATGGCCCTGGAGGGCATCATCGACGCCTCGCCCAGTGAGGTGGTGGTGACGGTCGGCTCGCAGCAGGGCCTCGACCTCGTCACCCGCGTCTTCTGCGATCCCGGCGACGTCATCCTCGCCGAGGGTCCCTCCTACGTCGGCGCGCTGGGGGTCTTCCAGGCCGCGCAGGCGCGCGTCCGTCACGTCGCCATGGACGAGCACGGCCTGATCCCGGAGGCGCTGGAGGAGGCGCTGATCGACTGCCGGGCCAACGGTGACCGGGTCAAATTCCTCTACACCGTGCCCAACTTCCACAACCCGGCAGGCGTCACGCTGTCCGAGACGCGCCGCGAGGCGGTCGTGGCCCTCGCCGAGGAGCACGACCTGTTGATCATCGAGGACAACCCCTACGGACTGCTCGGTTTCGAGCACGAGCCGCTGCGCGCCTTGCGCGCCCGGAACAACCAGCGGGTCATCTACTTGGGCTCGTTCTCCAAGACGTTCTCACCGGGTCTACGGGTGGGCTGGGTGCTGGCACCGCTCGCCGTCCGGGAGAAGCTGGTGCTGGCCACCGAGGCGCAGGTGCTGTGCCCGCCCTCGCTCACCCAGTACGCCGTCGCCCGGTACCTGGACACCCAACCCTGGCGCGAGCAGATCAAGACCTTCACCGAGCTGTACCGGGAACGCCGCGACGCGACCCTCGAGTCGCTCGCCGCGCTGATGCCCTCCGGCACCGCCTGGACCCGGCCCGAGGGCGGCTTCTACGTCTGGGTGAAGCTGCCGCAGGGGCTGGACGCCAAGCTCATGCAGCCCCGTGCCGTGAACGCCCACGTGGCGTACGTGCCGGGCATCGGCTTCTTCGCCGACGGCAACGGCCGCGAGTACCTGCGTCTGTCGTACTGCTTCCCGGAGCCCGACCGGATCCGTGAGGGCGTGCGCCGGTTGGCCCGGGTCGTGGAGGCCGAGCTGGACCTGCACTCCACCTTCGACGCCGTGGACACCGGGACGTTCCGGGCCATCGGACGACCGGGGGTCGAGGGTTCCGCGACCATCGTCGGGCCGGCCAACAGGAACTCCTTCGAGGACTACCGAGCATGAGCGAGACCGCCACCCCCGAATCCGCAGCGGCAGGCGGTGCCGACCGGCACGGCCTGCGCGCCGTCGTGCTGGCCGGCGGACTGACCTTCGAGCGCGAGGTCAGCCTCTCCTCCGGCACGCAGGTGTGGGAGGAGCTGGTCCGGGTCGGCGTGGACACCGAGATCCGGGATGCCGACGCGGGCCTGCTGCCCGGACTGGTGGCGGCCCCCGCAGACGCTGTCTTCATCGCCCTGCACGGGGCCACGGGGGAGGACGGCGCGCTGCGTGCGGTCCTGGACCTGGCCGGTGTCCCCTACGTCGGCTCGCCCGCTGCGGCCTGCCGGCTGGCCTGGGACAAGCCGGCCGCCAAGTCGGTGGTGCGTGCGTCCGGAGGAACGACGCCGGAGTGGGTGGCGCTGCCGCACAGCACCTTCCGTGAGCTGGGTGCCGGGGCGGTGCTGGACCTGATCGTTGCGCGGCTGGGCCTGCCGCTGATGGTGAAGCCGGCGTCCGGGGGCTCCGCCCTGGGTGCGCAGAAGGTCGCCCGCGTCGAGGACCTGCCGGCCGCCATGGTGAGCTGCTTCGCCTACGGCGACACGGTGCTCGTCGAACGCTTCGTCGAAGGCGTGGAGCTCGCGCTGTCGGTCGTCGATCTCGGCGACGGCCCGGAGGCGCTGCCCGCGGTGGAGATCGAGCCGGAGTCCGGCGTCTTCGACTACACGGCGCGCTACACCCCAGGGCTCACTGAGTACCACGCCCCGGCGCGGCTGAGCGAGGACGTCGCCGCACGCGCCGCGGCCCTGGCCGTCCGGGTGCACGAGGCGCTCGGGCTGGCCGACCTGTCCCGGACCGACGCGATCGTCACGCCGGACGGGCAGGTGCACTTCCTCGAGGTGAACGTCAGCCCTGGGCTGACCGAGACGTCGATGTTCCCGATGGCGGTGGAGGCGGCCGGTTACGAACTCGGCGACGTCCTCGCCCAGCTCCTGGCCCGCCGCGCCGGGCTCGGGCACGGAGGGCACCACACTTCGTCTGTGACGAAACCGACCCGCTGATCCAGGGGTGAGGCGGTCAGGCCTCCGGACGGCGCCCGGTGATTTCCGGGGCCATGAGGCCGATGATCCGCTGGAGGTCGTCGACCGATCCGAACTCGACGACGATGCGTCCCTTGGCCCGGCCGATCTGCACCTTGACCTTGGTCTCGAAGGCGTCCGACAACCGGCCGGCCAGCTCCTCCACGCCGGGGGCGCTGATGTTGCGAGCCCGCCGCCGGGCGGTCGGCTGCTCGGCGGCGGCCATCGCGACCGCCTCCTCGGTGGCCCGGACCGACATGCCCTCGGCCACGATCCGGGTGGCGAGCGCGTCCTGCGCGTCGGCGTCGGCCAGCCCGAGCAGGGCGCGGGCGTGTCCGGCGGACAGGACGCCGGCGGCCACCCGCGTCTGCACCTTCACGGGGAGTTTCATCAACCTGATGGTGTTGGTGACCTGTGAACGGCTGCGCCCGATCCGGCCCGCCAGCTCCTCGTGCGTGGCGCCGAACTCCTCCAGCAGCTGCTGGTAGGCGGCCGCCTCCTCGAGCGGGTTGAGCTGGACCCGATGGATGTTCTCCAGCAGCGCGTCCCGCAGGAGGGCGTCGTCGGTGGTGTCCCGCACGATGGCCGGGACCGTCCGCATCCCCGCCGCGCGGGCGGCCCGCAGCCGCCGCTCGCCCATGACGAGCTCATAGCCCTCCGGCCGCTCACGGACGACGATCGGTTGGAGGAGACCGAACTCCTTGACGCTGTGGGTGAGCTCCTCGAGGGCCTCGTCCTCGAAGACCAGCCGCGGCTGCTTGGGGTTCGGCACGACGTCGGTGACCGCGATCTCGAGCAACCGGGCGGGGACGCCCGAAGCGGCGTCCGCGTCGGACCCACCGACGTCGGACCGCCCTCTCTGGGCGTTCCCGGCCGGTGCAGCGGAGGCAGCGGCGGGCTCCGCGTCGGGCACCAGGGTCACCGTCGGCGCGACGCTCCGCTGGTCGACGACCTGGCCGGCCGCGTCCGGGGCAGGCGACCGCACGGCCTCCGGAGATGCTCCCGGGGCGTGCATCGGGCCGGTCGGGATGAGAGCCGCCAACCCGCGACCAAGACCGCCGCGCTTGTTCATTGCCGCTCCTTGCGATGGTCGGTGGCAGGACGGTGGGTCCGGGAGTCCGTAGCCTCAGGTTCACCGAACGTGAGCGCCGCCACCGGCGGGACGGGCACTGCGCCGGATGCGATCGACCGCTCGGCCGGCGGGAGCGCCGTTCCGCGTCGAGCCAGTTCCCGCGCCGCTTCGACGTAGCTGGTCGATCCCCGGGAGCCGGGGTCGTAGGTGAGCACCGACTGGCCGTAGCCGGGTGCTTCGGACACCCGCACGTTCCGCGGGATGACGGCGTCGAGCACCAGGTCCCCGAAGTGGTTGCGCACCTCGTCCGCAACCTGGTCGGCGAGCTTGGTCCGGCCGTCGTACATCGTGAGCAGGATCGTCCGCACGGTGATCCCCGGATTGAGGTGCGCCCGGACGAGGTCGATGTTCGAGAGCAGTTGGCCCAGTCCCTCGAGGGCGTAGTACTCGCACTGGATCGGGATGAGCACCTCGTCGCCGGCCACGAGCGCGTTGAGCGTCAGCAGGCCCAGCGACGGCGGGCAGTCGATGAGCACGTAGTGCGGTCGCTGCTCCGCGGGGAGGGCCGCGATGTGGGCCTCGATCGCCCGGCGGAGCCGGTGTTCGCGGGCGACCACGGAGACAAGCTCGATCTCCGCACCGGCCAGGTCGATCGTCGCCGGCACGCACCGGAGGTTCGTACTGGCCGTCGTCGGATGGACGACTTCGGAGAGCGTGCTGTCGCCGACCAGGGCGTCGTACACCGATGGGGTGCCCACCGTGTGCTCCACCCCGAGGGCAGTACTGGTGTTGCCCTGGGGGTCGAGGTCGATCACCAGTGTGCGCAGGCCGTAGAGGGCCAGGGCTACCCCGAGGTTGACCGTCGACGTCGTCTTGCCGACGCCGCCCTTCTGATTGGCGATCGTGATGATGCGGATACGGCTGGGGGCCGGGAACGGCTCCTGATCGGCGGCGTGCAGGACGCGCGTGGCTCGAAGCGCCTCCATGGCGATCGGGCTGTCGAAGTCCGACCCGGCGGAGGATGCCGAGTCGGTGGCCAGGCTGCTCCGCAGCCGCTCACCCGGGTCGGTCATCGCGGGTCCTTCCTGGCGATCCGTTTCACGTGGAACGGATCGAGTCGCTGTACCTGTTCCACGTGGAACCGAGGGTCCGGAGCAGCGGCGCGCGGCCCGCTCACCGCGTTCCACGCGTCATGACCACCACGGTAGTGGCAGCGTCTCCCAGCCCGGCACCGACTGCCCGCGCATGCACGTTCCGCATTCCAGCCGCTTCGAGTTCCGGCAGCAACGCGGGCAACTCCTCCAGCGCGCGCGCGCCGACCAGCGCCACCAGCTGGACGCCCGGCCGCAACAGTCCGCGGCACCAGCCGACGAGCCGGGGGAGCGGCGCCACAGCGCGGGCGGTCACGACGTCGACGGCTCCTACCTCCCCCACGAGGGCGCGGTCCTCCGCCCGCCCGCGCAGGACCCGCCATCTCGCAGGTCCACCCGCCGCTCCCGCCGGACCCCGGGGTACCCCGAGTTCAGCGATCGCCTCCTGCAGGAACTCGACCCTGCGGGCCATCGGCTCCACCAGGGTCATCGCGAGGTCCGGCCGGGCCAGGCCGAGGGGGATGCCCGGCAGGCCCGCCCCGCTGCCGACGTCGACGACCCGGGCTCCTGCGGGAACCGCTTCGGCCACTGCCGCGCTGTTGAGCACATGCCGCTCCCACAGCCTTGAGACCTCGCGGGGCCCGATCAGGCCCCGGGCGACGCCGTCGCCGGCCAGCCGAGCGACGTACCGCTCCGCTGCGGGAAGCGCGTCGCCGAAGACCCGGGCCGCACCGGCCGGCGCCGGCGGAGCGGAGGCCTCCGGTCCGTCGACCGGCCCATGCCCTGTCGCCGAGCGCTCCTTCCCCGCACTCACCTGTCGGGCAGGACCACGACGCGCCGGTTCGGCTCCTCGCCTTCCGACTCGCTGTGGACGCCACTGACACCGGCGACCACGTCGTGGACGACCTTGCGCTCGAAGGGATTCATCGGGGACAGACGCTCGGGCTGACGGCTCTGGGCCACGCGCCGCGCTGCCTCGCCGGCCAGCGCGGTGAGATCCGAGCGCCGCCGGGCGCGGAAACCGCCGATGTCCAGCATCAGGCGGCTGCGCACCCCGGTGTCCTGCGCTACGGCCAGGCGGGTCAGCTCCTGGAGCGCCTCGAGCGTCGCGCCGTCCGGACCGATGAGCGTGGTCAGGTTGCCCCCGACGATCGCGACCGAGGCCCGGTCGCCCTCCACGTCGAGGTCGATGTC
>JALYMS010000302.1 GCA_030773535.1 Actinomycetota bacterium
GACATCGAGGTGCGGACCGGCGCGCGGGTCACGGCACTGGACCTCCCCTCGTCCGAGGTGGTGCTCGAGACCGGGGAGAAGCTGCGCTTCGACCGGCTGCTCCTGGCCACCGGCGCATCCCCTCGACGTGTGCAGGTACCCGGCGGCGACCTCGAGGGCATCCACTACCTGCGCGACGTCGCCGACGCCGACGCGCTGCGCGCGAGCCTCGCACCGGGGGGACGGCTAGTCGTCGTGGGCGCCGGCTGGATCGGCGCCGAGATCGCCGCGTCGGCGCGCGAGCAGGGCCTGCAGGTGACGGTGCTCGACCCGATGCCGGTTCCGCTGGCGCGGGTCCTCGGTCCCGAGGTCGGCGGGTTCTACGCCCGTCTGCATGCCGAGCACGGGGTCGATCTGCTCATGGGCACCGGGCTCGCCGGCTTCGAGGGCTCGGGCCGGGTCGAACGGGTTATCACCACCGACGGTCGCAGCATCGCCGCCGACGCGGTCGTCGTGGGCATCGGCGTCCGGCCCCGTATCGAGCTGGCAGAGCGGGCCGGGCTGACCGTCGACGACGGAGTCGTCGTGGACGAGCTGCTGCGCACCAGCCACCCCAGGGTGTTCGCCGCGGGCGACATCGCCCGCGCCCACCACCCCTTCTACGGGCAACACGTCCGCGTCGAACACTGGGGCACCGCCCGGGACCAGGGCGCCGCCGCGGCCCGCAGCATGCTCGACCGCGGCGTCCCCTACGACACCCTGCCGTACTTCTTCTCCGACCAGTACGAGTCCGGCATGGAGTACCGCGGCCGGGCCGTCGACTGGGACCGGGTCGTCTTCCGCGGCGATCCGGGCACGGGGCAGTTCCTCGCCTTCTGGCTGCGGGAGAGCCGGGTGCTCGCGGGAATGAACGTCAACGTCTGGGACGTGGGCGACGACATCGAGCGACTCATCCGCTCGCGCACGCCGGTCGACCCCGACCGGCTCGCCGACGCCGGCGTCCCGCTGACGGAGGTATCCGCACAGCCCGTGGCTCCGGCGTCCGGCACGACGGGTGCGCCACGCCGGAGCGGCTTCCTGGCCGAAGGAGTGGGCTTCGTGCGCAAGTTCGTGGCCGACCGGTTCACCCCCGCCGACCCCACCCCCATCGAGGAGCTGGCCCCGGGAGAAGGTCGGGTGCTCGACGTCGCGGGCGAGAAGGTCGCCGTCTACAGGGACCCGGACGGCGGGCTGCGCGGCGTGTCACCGGTGTGCACCCACGCCCGCTGCCTCGTGGAGTGGAACAGCGCCGACACGGCCTGGGACTGCGCGTGCCACGGTTCCCGCTTCGACCCCAGCGGCCAGGTCCTGCGCGGGCCGGCCAAGAAGAACCTCGAACCCCGGCAGCTGCCCGCAACTGGCGCAGACCGGGCGGGTGGGGCCGGCAGGCCCTGACCGACGACACCGTCCGACCTCAGCTCACTCACTCGCACAAGGAGATCCCATGAAGAACCGTCAGCCCATCCAGGTCGTCGCCCTCCTCGCCGGCGCGGCCTTCCTGCTCGTCGGCGTCCTCGGCTTCGTGCCGGGGATCACCAGCGGCTTCTCCGACCTGTCCTTCGCCGGACGGTCCTCGGAGGCCCACCTGCTCGGCCCGTTCCAGATCAGCGTGCTGCACAACGCGGTACACCTGCTCTTCGGCGTCGTCGGGCTCGCCGCCGCACGCACCGCCGGCGCCGCCCGCGGGTTCCTCCTCGGGGCGGGCGCCGTGTACCTGGCGCTCACCGTCTACGGCTTCCTGATCAACTCCGACAGCCCCGCCAACTTCGTCCCCGTGAACACCGCGGACAACCTCCTGCACCTGGGGCTGGGCCTCGGCATGGTGGCCGCCGGACTGGTCCTGGCCAGGAGCGGCACCCGGCCGGACAGCACCGCGCGGCACACCGCCGTCCGCCGGTGATCGCCTCCGCCGCGATTCCGTCGTGGTCGCGGGGCGGCAAGGGACGCCTGCCGGGGGCGCCGGCGTCCGGAGGGCATCGGGAGCGCCCGCGGCTCCCCGGCGCTCCTCCCCGGGGGAGCGTGGACCCGGCGGCGGCGGCCCGGGCGGTGGGCGACCTGCTCGTGGCGCTCGGCCAGGACCCCAGCGCCGACCACCTTCTGGACACCCCTCGCCGCGTCGCTGCCGCCTATCTCGAGCTGCTCAGCCCCGCGCCGTTTCGCATGACGACCTTCGCGAACGAGGAAGGCTACGACGAGATGGTCCTGGTCCGGGACATCCCGTTCACCTCGCTGTGCCAGCACCACCTGCTGCCCTTCACCGGCCGCGCCTCCGTGGCGTACCTGCCCGGGGAGCGGATCGTCGGGCTGTCCAAGCTGGCCCGGGTGGTGGAGATGTTCGCCCGGCGGCTGCAGGTCCAGGAACGCCTCACCGCTCAGATCGCCGACCAGTTGGAGGACGCGCTCGCCCCGCGTGGGGTGGGCGTCGTCCTGGACGCCGAACACTCCTGCATGTCACTGCGGGGCGTGCGTGCGACCGGTGCACGAACGACCACCTCGGCCCTCCGCGGGCGAATGCGCGAAGACGGGCGGACCCGGTCGGAGTTCCTCTCACTCACCACGGCGCGCCAGCACACCCAGGCCTGAACAGCCCCATCGAGAGGAGCACGATGAATCCCCTGCGCCACCTGCACACCGAGCAACAGAGCCCCTGGCTCGACGACCTCACCCAGAACAACTGGCCAACGGCGCGCTGCACCGGCTGATCGACCGCGGGATCCGTGGTTTGACCTCCAACCCCAGTACCTTCGCCCGGGCGGTCGCCGTATGGGCTGGTCACTGGTCCTGGCCATCACCCTGCCTGCCCGGCGCACCGCGGCCGCCGGAGCGCTGGCAGGTGCCGCCATCGCCGCTGTCGACCTCGGCCTCGTCGGGAGCCACCATCCGCGCATCCGGCGGCTGCCACTCCTGCCACAGCTCGCCGACCCCGTCACGTACGGCGCCGTCGTCGGCTCGGTCCTGGTCAGGCGACGTCGGGTCCACGACGTCGTGGCGGTGCGCACCCTGCCCGCGGCCCCCTCAGAGGTGTTCCACTTCCTGGCCGACCTGCGCAACCACTGGCTGCTGGATGACCGGTTCGTCGAACTCAGCGGGCTCGACGCGGACGAACGCGACCGGGCTGTCGGGGCGTGTGCGGCTGAAGGGCCCCTTCGGCATCGCGCGAGAGGCCCGCACCCGAGTCCTGTCTGCACGACCACCGGCCGACGGCTCGCCCGGCCGACTCGCGGGGCGAGCCGACATCGGAACGACCACGACCGGGCGGGTCAGCTGGGAGATCGCTGCCGGTCAGGACGGCGGCTCGCTGGTCACTCTGGCCGCGCTGGCCGAGCGCGTATCGCTCCTGGACCGCGTCCTGCTGGTCTGCGGCCGCTGGTGGCTCCAGCGCACGTTCGACCGGGCGCTGCTCAACCTGGACCGGATCCTGAGCCCGTACGTCTCCCCCTCCCCCAGCCGGGTTTCTCTCCGCGGTTGCATGCAGAGCAGGCGGCCGGGTGATGCGGGGCTGGAAGCGCAAGCTGAGCACGGCCCTGGCTCGCCACGTCGTCAACCCGATGATGCGAGCGGCTCTCGAGCGTGGCATTGCGCCACGGGGCTACGCTCTCCTGGAGAAACCGGCCGCACCTCCGGGCTCCCCCGCCGCACCCCGTCGGGAACGGAACGGACGGCGACACCTTCTGGATCGTCGCCGAACACGGCCGCAGCGCCGCCTATGTGCGCAACATCGAGGCCGATCCCCGGGTGCGGGTCAAGGTCGGGAGACAGTGGCGCTCGGGCACCGCTGCCCTGCTGCCCGGCGACGATCCTGGGGAGCGGCAACGCGTCATCGGCCGCAGGTTCAACGCAGCGGCTCGCGCGCCTGATGGGAACGGATCTGCTCACCGTGCGGATCGATCTCGACGAGCCCATGATCGGGCTTCGGGGGCGCGACATGACAACCCCTCGGCGGGAAGCACTAGAACCTTCCCGTAGCTCCGCACTCCATGCTTTGGACGGCTGTTGCCCCCAGTGCGACAGCGCGGCAGGTCCCCGCACATCCGGCACGGCCATCGAGCCGTGCGCCTTTCCAGGAGGACGAATCACATGAGCCGAGAACCGTCTATCCGTCTGCCTCGCCGAGGCAACGCCGGCCGGTTGCGCACCACGGTGGTCGGCGCGGTCGCCGTGCTGAGCTTGGGGCTGTCCGGCTGCGGAGAGCCCGACGACGACGGCGGTGACGGTGGTGGCACCGGTTATCTGGCTCAGCAGCTGACCGGGTGGATGACGGCGCCTGAGAACCGCTGAGCTTCGGCGCCGCTGAACCGTCAGGTCGTCAGAGCACGGCACGGCCACCGGAACGGGCCTTGCCAGGCCGGAGCTTGATGTCGATCGGCAGGTCGGGGTCGTCGACGGCCTGCCGCGCGTGGACGACCACGCGCTCCTCCAGCGTGCGCCGGATCTCGCCGATGTCGGCATACTCGGTGAGGTCGACCGTCAGGTCTACCCGCCGGCCCCTCCGGTCGATCACGGTCGCGGAGGCACCGCCCACACCCCGCAGCTTCCCGACCTCCGCTTCCACCGCGTCGGCGAGAGCCGGGTGCGCACGGTGGTCAACCCCTCGCGACCGTCCGTCGTGAGGTCCATGCGGCTCACCCTCCGTGGGCAGCTGGGCGAGCAGCCACAGCAACCCGAGCACCGCGAGGAGCAGGCAGCCGGCGGCCACGCAGAACGCCCAGGACGTCGTGCAGAAACCTTCCTGCAGGCGTGGCAGGCACTGCCCACCTTCCGCGGCGAGGCGCGGTCGCCACGTGGATCACCCGCATCCTGATCAACCGCTGCCACAACCTGCGCCGCGGTCGGCGTCCCGCGGATCCGTTGCCCGAGGAGCCCACTGCTGCCCACGGCCAATCGCCGCCCGCCGACGTCCTCGCCGTGGCCGAGCAAGGCCGGGACGCCGTCCGCCGGGCTCTGCTGTCGCTACCGTTGGACCAACGTGCCCCCCTCGTGTTGACCACCTTCGGCGGGTACACGCACGGACAGGTCGGGCGCATCCCCGGCATCAGGGAGAGCGCCGCCAAGGTGCGGGCACGCCGAGCCCGCCGCGATCTGGCGGTCCTGCTGCAGGGATGGGGGTGACCCCGGTGCCCGACAACACCGGCCCGTCCGGGCCGCCCTCCGGAAACGGCGGACGCCTGCCCTGCGGCGTGCTGGTCGAGGACCTGCTCTCCCAGGTCGCCGACGCAGCGCCCCCGGCCGACCCGGGCCACCAGCGCGGCTGCCCGCACTGCCGCGCCACGCTGGCCCAGCTCGACGACCTGTGGTCGCCCGTCCGGCAGGTCACCGCGGAGACCGTGCAGGCTCCTCCCGGGCTGCTGCAGGCGGTGATGACCCAGGTCGGGAGCTGTCCCGGAACAGCTGGTCGGCCGTGCTGCTCGACCCGTCGGGCCGCACCCGCATCGCCGCGCGGGTCGTGGGCGCCGTGGCCCGGCTGGCCGCCGAGTCGGTATCGCGCGTCACGCTCGCCCTGGGAGGCGGGCGGGTCGCCGCGCCGTCCGACGCGGCGGCCGACCGCGCCGGGATCGCGGAACCGAGAGGTGGATCGGCCACGGACGTCGGAGTGTCCGGACCCACGTCGTGGTGGACGTGCAGATCGCCGTCGACTACGGCGCCTCCATGACCGCGTCGCCGAGCAGGTGCGCGAGCGAATCGCGCAGCACATCGCGGTACAGACGGGGCTCACCGCCACCGAGGTGCACGTCGTCGTCGTCGACGTCCGGGTTCCCGCGCGGCGACCCGGGAGATGACCGTCCCCGATAGACGACGACCGTGGAGAGCGAGCCCGATCGTGCGGAGCACGCGACCCGACGCCGCGCTGGTTGACTGGAGGCATGGTCGCACCTCTGCCCGAGCCGGACCCGATGATCGATCCGGACCAGCCGGTGCCGGACGATCCGGCCGAACTGCTTCCCGACGCGGCGGAGCCGCTCCCGCCTCCACCGATCGAGGCGACGCCCGACGATCCCGGCGGTGACCCTGGCGGCGTGCCGGAGCCCGCCTGACGGGCGCGGGGCCTCGCGGGGTCGGCGAGCTCCCCTGCGCGCGTTCACCGAGCCTCGACGGACCTGGTCGGTCGGCCTCACGACCGGCGGATGTGCGTACAACGGGTCCGTCGCGGGAGCGGGCCAGGTCGTGCGGTTCTCGTTCCTCCGGCCGTGGGCGGCGGCCTGCCGTGTGGGCGAGGCGGCCCAGCTGGCGAGGAAGGTGAGCGCCTGCAACGACGAGCCGGGCTGTGCGGTGCTCAGTTGCCGTGCGGTGCGGCTCGGTACGCGCCACCCGTGCCCCGCTCGCCTGCTGGGCGGTGCGCCCGGGCCTGCTCGAGCTTCTCCTGGCGACGCGCGAAGATGACCGTCCCGATCAGGAAGAGCCCGGACAGGATGAGCACGACGGCGGTGAACCCATTCACGAACGGTAGGTTCACGCCGGACAGGGCGAGCACGCCGAGCACCACCAGCACCAGCGCGGCCAGCACCGCCCCGGCGGCTCGCCACGGGCTCTTGGCGACCTCCTCAACGCCCTCCTGCGCCTTCTCCTTGGCGTAGTCCAGCGGCTTCTGCGCCCAGGTGAAGCGCGTGGCCAGCACCGCCAAGCCAGCGGCGATCAGCACGAAGCCGGGGCCGGGCAGCACGAGCAGCGCGATGCCGGCGAGGGTCAGCAAGCCGCCGAGTACGGCGACGACAGCGGTCTTCACCGTTAAATGGTGCCCGACTCATTGGATCGTCATGCGCCACCGCCCGAACGATGTGTCGGACTCCGCCCGTCGGGTCAGCGGCATGGAACCAGCCGGAGGACCGGTCGGGCTGTGCCGGTCTCGACGAGGCGCTGCTCGGGGCGCCCGTGCCTGCGCTTCTCGGGGAACCGGACGGTA
>JALYMS010000303.1 GCA_030773535.1 Actinomycetota bacterium
GGGCGGGCCGCCCTGGCCGCGGAGGACTCCGCGGCGGTCCTGGCGGCGGCCTGTGCCGACTGGGTGGCGGTCGCGCACGGACGGGACGCCACGTCGACGCTGGCCCGCAGGCTGCGTGACCAGGCCGCGGAGGTGCGCGCGCTGCTCCCTGAGGAAGACCGGGCCAAGGCGCTGGGCCGGACCCTGCGTTCGCTGGACGCCGTCGTCGATCGGCTCACCGCCCGGTGCCGGGAGGCCGCACACGTAGCCGACTCGTGGCCGCTGCGGCTGGCCGAGCAGGAGCGTCGGGTCGAGGCCGCCCAGGACGCGGCCGCCCGACTGCCCGGACTGCGCTCGGCGCGCGACGGCACTGCGGAGGCGCTGGCGGCCGGCCGGGAGGCCGAGCGGCTGACGACTGACCTGGAGGCTGCGCGTTCGGCCGCCCGAAGCGCACGTGAGGCATGGACCGACGCCCGCGAACGCTGGCTCGACCTGCGCGCGGCCCGGCTCGACGGGATGGCGGCCGAACTCGCTGCCCGCCTCGTCGACGGCGGGAACTGTCCGGTCTGCGGCGCGACCGATCATCCGCGCCCGGCGATCCACGAGGGCCCGGTCGTGACCGCTGCCGACGACGACCGTGCCCGGGACGTCGCGGACCGCGCGGAAGTGCGGTCGACGGCCGGCTCGGCGCTCGTCGCGGAGTTCGAGGGCAGGCTCGCCGGGTTGCTGGCCCAGACCGGCGGGCGGCCCCTCGCGGAGCTGGCCGACGTGCTTACCGAACAGGAGGCCGCGCTGCGCTCCGCCACCGAGCTGGCCGGCGCCCTCGTAGACGCACGGCGGACGCGGGCGGCGCTCGTCGCGGAGCGGGATTCGGCGGCAGCCCGGCTGGCCGCCGATCGTGAGGAGCTCCGGGGGCGCACTGCCGAGCGGGAAGCGACGCAGGCGGCACTGCTGGAGCTCACGCAGCGCCTGACGGCCGTCCGGGGCGACGACCGCGACCTGCCCGGCCGCGTGCGGCGGCTCGCCGACGAGGCGGAGCGCTGCGAGGCGGTCCTCGCCGCCGAGGGCGACGACCTGCGGAACCGGGCCGCCGCCGACACCGCCCGCACGGCAGCCGAGCAGCGAGCCGCCGAGGCCGGCTTCGACGACGTCCTGTCCGCCGCAGCCGCGCTGCCGCGGGCGGGCCGGCTGGCCGCTCTCGACCGGCGCATCGAGGACCACGACCGCCTGCTCTCGGGAGTCCGCGCGATCCTCGCCGAGCCGGAGCTCGCTGACCTCGGTCCTCCTCCGGACCTCGACGCGCTCGGGCAGCGGTGCGCCGCGGTCACCCGGCGACGTGAGGACGCCGTCGCGGTCCTCGACCGGGCCCGGCGTTGTTTGACCGCCCTCGAGGGGATCGTCGGAGACATCACCGCCACCCAGGTGGAGCTCGAGGTGCGGCGGGTGGAGGCCGAGCAGGTCGCCGAGCTCGCCGACCTGGTCAACGGCCGCGGCGCCAACACGCTCCGGATGCGCCTGCAGTCCTTCGTCCTCGCCGCCCGGCTCGAGCAGGTGGCAGAGGTCGCCAGCCGACGGCTGAACGAGATGTCGGGCGGTCGCTACACGTTCCTGCACAGCGACGCGCAGGCCCGCAACGGTGCCCGCGGTGGGCTCGGGCTCGACGTCCTCGACGAGTACACCGGGATCCGCCGGCCCACGAAGACACTCTCGGGCGGCGAGAGCTTCATGGCCTCGTTGGCGCTGGCGCTCGGACTGGCCGACGTCGTGAGCGCGGAGAGCGGCGGGGTGGAGATCGACACCCTCTTCGTCGACGAAGGATTCGGCACCCTCGACGCCTCCGCGCTCGACGCGGTGATGAGCGTCCTCGACGAACTGCGGAGGGGTGGGCGGACGGTCGGCGTGATCAGCCACGTGGAGGAGCTGCGCACCCGCATCCCCACCCGGCTCGAGGTCATCGCGGGGCGCGACGGCTCCCGGCTGGCCGGCTGACCGGCGCAGCCGCGGTCAGCCGCGGGAGGTGGCCGGCTGCGGGCCGGGATCCCGGTCGGGCGCCCCCAGCACCACCGGTTCGACCACGGGTGTGGCCGACGCAGGGAAGACCCACCTGCTGTAGGCCAGATAGCGCAGCACCGTGCCCACCAAGATCGACACCACGTTGGCCGCCTGCATCACCAGGGCGTCCTCCTGGCCCAGCGGATAGCGGACGAACGCGACGATGGCCAGCCCGACCAGCAGGGTGGCCCCGTTGATGGCCGCGAACCGGAGGTACTCCCGGCGCAGCCCCGTGCGGGCACGGCGGGAGAACGACCAGTAGCGGTGACCGGCGAACGCGGCCGTCATGGAGACCATGGTGGCCAGTAACTTGGTCGACACCGCGTCCACACCGACGTGCGCGTAGAGGACCTGGAAGACCGCCACATCGATCAGGAAGCAGACCGCGCCGACCACACCGAAGGCGGTCGCCTCCCGCACGGAGCGGGCGGTGCGAAAGTTGCGCAATCGGCTCAGCACAGCGGTGGTCGGCACCGTTCGACTGTAGGAGGTGCGCCCCGGCCGGGGGACGACCTGCGGCGGAAAGGTCCATCGCATCCCCCGGCCTCGTCGGGGGAAGACACGATCTACCCTTCTCGACCATCATGGCCTCTTCACTGGACAGCCGTACGGGCCTGCCGGTCGTCGCGATGGTGGGCGGCGGTCAGCTCTCCCGGATGACGCACCACGCTGCCATCGCCCTGGGCCAGTCCCTCCGGGTGCTGGCCACCGACTCGTCGGAGTCCGCCGCGCTCGTCGCCGCCGACGTCCACATCGGCGACCACCGCGAGCTGGCCGACCTCCAGCGGCTCGCCGACGGCGCCACGGTCGTGACGTTCGACCACGAGCACGTACCGACCGAGCACCTGAGGACGCTCGAGCAGGCCGGCCACCGCGTGGCCCCGGGGCCGGCTGCGCTCGTCCACGCCCAGGACAAGCTGGTCATGCGCTCCGCGCTCGCTGCCGCGGGGGAGCCCCAGCCGGCCTGGACGGAGGCCCGGGGAGTCGAGGACGTCGAGGCGTTCGCGGCGGCGCACGGCTGGCCTGTCGTCCTCAAGACGCCGCGGGGCGGATACGACGGCCGTGGTGTCTTCGTCGTCGAGGGGCTGGCGGAGGCCGCCGACCTGCTGCAGCGCCACGGGACCCTGCTCGTGGAGCAGCGCGTCGTCATGCGGCGCGAGCTGGCCGCCCAGGTGGCGCGGTCGCCGTTCGGGCAGGTCGCCGTGTGGCCGGTGGTGGAGACCGTGCAGCGCGACGGCGTGTGCAACGAGGTGCTCGTCCCGGCTCCCGGGCTGTCCGACGAGCTGGCCACGACAGCTCAGGAGCTCGCCGTCCGGATCGCCGACGCCCTCGGCGTGGTCGGGCTGTTGGCCGTCGAGCTCTTCGAGACGTCCGAGGGCGTGCTCGTCAACGAGCTCGCGATGCGGCCGCACAACTCAGGGCACTGGACGATCGAGGGGGCGCGGACCAGCCAGTTCGAGCAGCACCTGCGAGCCGTCCTGGACTATCCGCTCGGCGCCACGGCCATGACCGCGCCGGTCGTCGTCATGGCCAACGTGCTCGGCGGAGCCGCCGCCGGGGCCGAGTGGACCGGCCCTGCCCTCGACGAGCGGGTGCACCACTTCATGGCGCACTGGCCCGACGTGAAGCTGCACTGGTACGGCAAGGGCCAGCGTCCGGGCCGGAAGCTCGGGCACGTGACCGCTATCGGCGAAGACCTCGCCGAGGTGCGGGCCCGGGCGGTCGCCGCCGCCCGCTACCTGGCGGACGGGATCGTTGATGACGCCTTCGCCTTCACGGACCCAGCCGCCGCGCACGAGCATCCGGGAGTTCGGCATGAGTGAGCCCCTCGTCGGCATCGTCATGGGCAGCGACTCCGACTGGCCGACGATGGAGCCGGCCGCCGAGGCCCTGGCCGACTTCGACGTCCCGTACGAGGTGGGCGTGGTCTCCGCCCACCGGACGCCGCGCCGGATGCTCGACTACGCCGAGACCGCCGCCGACCGGGGCCTGCGGGTGGTGATCGCCGGCGCCGGGGGAGCGGCCCACCTCCCGGGCATGGTCGCGGCGGCCACGCCGCTGCCGGTCATCGGGGTGCCGCGCGCCCTGGAGCGGCTCGACGGGTTGGACAGCCTGCTGTCGATCGTGCAGATGCCCGCCGGCGTCCCCGTCGCCACGGTGGGGATCGGCGGCGGTCGCAACGCCGGCCTGCTGGCCGTCCGGATCCTGGCCGCCACGGACGACCGGCTGCGCGCGGCGATGAGCCGGTTCCAGGCCGATCTCGCCGACCAGGTGCTAGCTCGCGACCTCACCCTCCGGGAGCGGTTGTCTGCCGATTGAGGGGTCGGCGAGCCTATTCTCTACCCGTGAGTAACACCGTTCCGCTGTACGCGCTGACCGAGGACCACCAGGCGATCCGGGAGGCGGTCCGCTACATCGCCGAGCGCGAGATCGCGCCGTTCGCCGCCGAGGTCGACGCCGACTCGCGCTTCCCCGTGGAGGCGCAGAAGGCGCTGACCAGCGCCGGTTTCCACGCCACCCACATCCCGGAGACCTACGGCGGCGAGGGCGCCGACGCCATCGCGACGTGCATCGTGATCGAGGAGGTCGCGCGGGTCGACGCGAGCGCCTCGCTGATCCCGGCGGTCAACAAGCTCGGCTCGGTACCGATCCTGCTGTCAGCCTCCGACGACCTCAAGCAGCGGGTGCTGCCCTCGATCGCCTCGGGCGCGGCCATGATCAGCTACGGCCTGTCGGAGCGGGAGGCCGGGTCCGACGCCGCGGCGATGCGGACCAGGGCGCGGCTCGAGGGCGACTCGTGGGTGCTCAACGGCACCAAGGCCTGGATCACCAACTCCGGGATCTCCGAGTGGTACACGGTCATGGCCGTCACCGAGCCCGCCAAAGGCGCGGGCGGCATCTCCGCCTTCGTCGTCCACCGAGACGACCCCGGCTTCGCCGTCGGCCCCAAGGAACGCAAGATGGGCATCAAGGGCTCCCCGACCTGCGAGCTCTACTTCACCGACTGCACGATCCCGGCCGACCGGATCATCGGCGCGCCCGGCACCGGCTTCAAGACGGCGCTGCGGACGCTGGACTTCACCCGCCCGACCATCGGCGCTCAGGCGGTCGGCATCGCCCAGGGCGCGCTCGACGCGGCAGTGGCCTACACCAAGGAGCGCCGCCAGTTCGGTTCGCCCGTCTCCTCCTTCCAGGGCGTGCAGTTCATGCTCGCCGACATGGACATGAAGATCGAGGCCGCGCGGCACCTGGTCTACGTCGCGGCAGCGGCCGGCGAGCAGGGCCGCGCGGACGTGACGCGCCTGTCCGCCTCGGCCAAGGCGTTCGCGTCCGACGTCGCGATGCAAGTGACGACCGACGCCGTCCAGCTGTTCGGCGGCGCCGGCTACACGCAGGACTTCCCGGTCGAGCGCATGATGCGCGACGCCAAGATCACCCAGATCTACGAGGGCACCAACCAGGTGCAGCGGATGGTCATCGCCCGGTCGCTGCTGCGCTGACGACTCGGTCGAAAGCGATCCGGGCCACTGGGCACCGACCCATCAGGGGGCTCGCTGTTACTGTTTCCCGACCGGGTGGCGACCCTTCGTGACCGGACACGGGTCAGCGCAGCCGCCGCGACCTGGCTGTGCCTGTACCTACTTCCTTCCCCGGGGACATGCAGCGGATCCTCAGCGTCTGGCCGTCCGGCTCTGGACTCCTCTTCGAGGTCGACGGTCGCGGTGATCTCGTCGTCGACGTCGACGTCGACGGACGACGCGTCTGGTCGTTCCGGCATGCGGGCGTGCAGGCCACCCCCAAGGAGATGCCCGCGGGGGCCAGGCCGGCGGGGCTCCGCTTCCAGGAGTGGCCGGCGGTCCTCGCACCCCGGCTGCGCGGCACCTTCTCCTTGCGGCTGCGGCCCAGTGGCGCGGACCAGGGCGCCGAAGCGACCGTGAGCCTCGACGGCTCTCCCGACCCGCTGGAGCTCATCGACCGGCACGGGCGGCCCCTGGTGGTCAACAAGTGGGGCCGGCTGGGACATGCGATCGCCGACGCGGCGCCCGGGATGGTCGATCGGATGCTCGACCACATGGACGAGATCCGGACGCTCCTGCAGGAGCTGCTCGGCCCCGTCGTCTACGTCACCGGCGGCACTCTCCTCGGGCCGGTGCGCGAGAACGGCCGAGTCCTGCCGCACGACGACGACGCCGACCTCGCCTACCTGAGCTCCGCCACGCACCCGGCCGACATGGCTCTGGAGAGCTTCGAGGTGGGCCGGGTGCTGCGGGACGCGGGCTTCGAGGTCGTGCGACTGTCCGTCGGGCACCTGCAGATCCAGTTCTGGCACGAGGGCAGGCCCGATCACTACGTGGACGTGTTCCCCGGGTTCCTGATGGACGGCCTCTGGCTGCAACCGTTCGCCATCCGCACCGAGGCCTCGCGGGAGGACCTGCTGCCCCCCAGCACCGTTCTCGTCGAGGGCCGGCCCGAGCCGGCGCCGCGCAAGCCGGAGGTGATGCTCCGCGCGCTGTTCGGGGATGGCTGGGGGACACCGGACCCCTCGTTCGTCTTCGACCTGCCCGCGACGACCGGCGACCGCTTCTACGGCTGGCTGGCCGACTACAACGCCGAGCGCGAGGACTGGGACGACGTCTTCCGTCTGTCACCACCCGCGGCTCCGGACGGCGACGAGCCGGTCAGCGCCTTCGGTCGCTGGGTGCACGAGCAGACCCCGGAGCGGTTCCGCCTGCTCGAACTCGGCTCCGGCGCCGGGAGCGACGCCCTGGCCCTGGCCGGAATGGGTCGGTCGGTGCGGGCCTTCGACTACTCCCGGTACGCCGTCGAGGAGGCGCGGGCGCGGGTCGGCGATCGGCCGCTGGACGTCTCCTTCGAGATGCTCAACCTCCTGGACACCCGTCAGGTCATCCGGCTCGGCGCGGAGCTGGCGAGCACCGGGAGCTCGTGGACGGTCCTCGGTCGACGGCTGCTCAACGCGGTGGAGAACCGGGGCCGTGACAACGTCTTCCGTCTGTGCTCGATGCTGCTGCGAGACGGCGGCGGTCCGAACGGCGCGGCGCACTTCGACGTCGTCGGTGACCACCAGTACCCGGGCATCCCGCACTACCGGCATGTGTCCGTCGAGCAGATCGTGGCCGAGGCCGCGGCGCACGGGCTCGCGCTGGAGGAGGCCGTTCCCCGTATGGAGCCGCTCCGCTGGTTCGGGGCGGCCGAGGAACGGGTCGTTTCGATGTACCGCATGTCCTTCCGACGGAGGCTCCCCCGATGAACCCACCACACGAGCCCGTCCGGCCCGGCCCACGAGGGGCGGTGTGGGCGGTACGCCGTGCGCTGGCGCCGGCCGCACTCGAACTGCAGGGAAGGGTCGCCGAACTGGCCCGGGAGAACGCCGCACTCCGGGCCGCGGTGGAGCGCCTGGAATCCCAGGTGCACGCGGCAGAGGAGCGGCTGGCCCGCACCGAACCCCGGATGGAGGAGCTGTCCCGCCAG
Organism: Actinomycetota bacterium; assembly: GCA_030773535.1. GTDB lineage: Bacteria > Actinomycetota > Actinomycetes > Mycobacteriales > Geodermatophilaceae > Blastococcus_B. Next base: position 7,522 of record JALYMS010000303.1, read on the forward strand.
ATCACGGACTTTCGCGAGGGGATGCACGAGGCCCGGCGACTGAACCTGCGGGTCGCAGAACTGACCGATCTGGTCACCGAACTGGTCCTGCCGCTGCACGACCGGCAGATCGACCCGTCGGTGCTGCGGAGGCTGCGCCCCGACACCTTGTAGCCTCGCGGCATTGGCCGGACGGCGCGTCGGTCAGCTCGGCCGGCCGAGCTCCCGGATGCCGTCGAGCCGCAGTCCCAGGGTGGCGGTGACCCGCTCGCTCTCCGCGCGCCGGTGTAGACCGTCCGGCACGGCCGACCGGCACAGGACCAGCGAGGCCCCCATGGAGAGGGGCGCGAGCAGCCAGGCCACCGGGCCGGCCTGCTCCGCCGTCCCCTCGTCGACCAGGATGCGGTCGCCCGGGGCGATGCCGAGCCGGCCGGCCAGCTCGCTCGCGGTCTGCACGAGGCCCCCCAGCGTCAGCTCCCCGCCGCCGCCGAACACCAGGCCGACGGCGTCGGCGTCCGGCGGCTCCCACGGCGCGAAGAAGTCGCCGTGCGCCCGGACCTCCAGCGCGAAGTCCCGGGCCGGCCCGGCGTAACCCGCCATGCCGAGACCCAGCGGGTGGAGGGACAGCCCGAGCAGCGGGTCCAGCCCCTGCTCCTCGAGCGCGGGCAACCGGTCCGCGGCGGCGAGGACCACGTCGGCCGCGCGCAGGCGGTCGTCGTCCTCGGACGCGGTGTCGAGCACGGCCCCGCCGCAGCTCCAGACGGCGAGGAGGACGGCGGCGGTCTGCCAGTGGACCGGCAGGGCCACGGCCACGGTGCTGCCCCTGCCCACGTCGAACTCCTCCTGGAGCAGATTCGCCGTCTTGGCCACCCAGTTGGCCACGGTGACCGCCGACAGCTCGACCCGGTCCCCGGTCGCGTCGTCGTAGGACGTCAGCAGCGGGGCGGCGCCGACCCGCGCCACGGCGGCGGCGAGGAGGTCCGCAGGCAGAAGCCCACCAGGCACGGCCGACGACGGCCCGGCCATCAGTTGATGCAGGTCGTGTCGGCGGCGCTGCGCGGGTCCTCGCCCTCGGTGGCGGGCGCGGGCGGCGCGGCCGTCACCTGCTGCCCGACCCCGTTGAAGTCCGAGCCGAGCACGAGCTGCACGGTGCCGCGCACTGCGTCGTCGACGACCGTGACGGTCGCCCCGGGGACGTGCCCGGCCAACGACGCAGCCAGGCCCTCGTCGCCGGCTGCGTGCCGGATCTCGGTCACCGTGTAGTCCATCGAGTCGGCGTTGGCCGTGCCGGCGACCAGGAAGCCCGCCTGCTCGAGCCCGTCGGCGGCCCGGGCGGCCAGGCCGGAGGTACCCGAACCGTTGAAGACGTCGACGGTGACGCTCGAGGGAGCCACGGTGGCCGGGGCCTCGGGAGTAGCGGCGGCCTCGGCCTGCTCCGGTTCCGCGGAGAGGTCGGCGAAGAAGCGGTGCAGCTTGTCCGAGTCCTCCAGGCGCAGGATGTACCGGCCGTCGTCGTCGGCGTCGTCGCCGATGTAGGGGATCGTCTGGAAGTCGATGCTCTCCGGCTTGACCGATTGCATCTGCTCGGCCAGGTGCATCAGGTTCAGCGACTGGTCGACGGTCAGCGAGTCCGCGGTGGCCTCCACCAGCTGACGCTGCTTGCCCAGGTCGAGCAGGACGTCCTCGGACAGCATCTTGCGCAGCACGCCGGCGATGAACACCTGCTGCCGGATGATGCGGTCGAAGTCGCCTCGGGGCAGCCCGTGCCGCTGACGGACGAACTTCAGCGCGTCCGCGCCACCGATGGTCTGCACACCGGCAGGGAACACCGCACCGGACCACCGTCGGTCGTCGACCGATTCGCACAGGGTGACCTCGACACCGCCCACGACGGAACTCAGGTTGAAGAAGCCCAGCAGGTCGACCTCGGCGTAGTGGTCGATGCTCAGGCCCGTCAGCCGGCTGATCGTCTGCACCAGGAGCTGTGCACCGGCGGCGAGCTTGGTCTCCTCGTCGGCGGCCTCGGGGGCAGCGGCGTAGCCGTAGGCATATGCGGCGTTGAGCTTGTCCCACCCGTAACCGGGGATCTGCACGTAGGAGTCGCGCGGGAAGGAGACGAACGAGGCCTTCGAGCCATCGGCCGGGACGTGCACCAGGATCATCGTGTCGGTGTTGTGGCCGGAGTCCGTGCCGGCGTTCAGCTCGCGCAGCTGCTCGTCGGTCAGCTCCGCGCGGCTGTCGCTGCCCACGAGTAGCAGGTTCATGGCTTCCCCGGCCCGGCCGCTTCCCTCGTTGCCGTCCGTGGGGATGGCGTCGGTCCGATTGACCGTCGCCTCCGCGACCCGACCGAGATACCAACCCCAACCGCTGGCGCCCAGCAGCGTGACGGCGAGCAGGCCCGCGATGGCCCGTCCGACGACCGCCGTCCTCCTGGCCCGGGGGAGGGGAGGCGGTCCTCCGGGGCGACGCTCGCCGGCGACGGTGGAGGACTTCGCGGGGCGGCCGACGCGTGGGTCGAGCCGCGGGGGGAGCGGCCGACCGCTGCGGTCGCCCTGCTCGTTGCGGTCTCGGCTCAAGGGATCCTCGCTGTTGTCGGGGCCGGGCCAGTTCCTGCCCGGGAACGCTGGGGTCGTCCGGCCCGGTGCTCGTTGCCGGGGCCGACGGTCCGGGCACGGCGATGGTAAGCAGCGCATTCACCCGGTGGAGCCCTCCGACACGGGAGCCGTCGGTTCCCGAGTGCGACCTCCGTCCGTCTGGTCACGGGGTCCACCTGAGACGCAGCCGTCACAAATTCCACCGGGGTGTCCCACGCCACACGAGGGGCCGGATACCAGGTCCGCGAGCCGCCCGCGGACATCTCCGCCGTTACGGATGTGACGGACGATTCCGCTGCGCGTGATGGGTCCGGTTCTCGGAACGCGAGCCGCAGGCGTGCATTAACGTGGTCGTCGCTGTGACTCTTCGAGACCTGGCGATGCCGCTTCCCCTTTCCCGCACCTTCGTCCGGTACGTCGGCGTCGGTCTGGTGAGCCTCCTCGTCGACGCCGGGACGCTGTGGCTGCTGTACGAGCACGCGGGGACACCACTGTGGGTGGCGGCGAGCGCGGGATTCTGGCTGAGCTTCGCGGTCAACTTCTCGGCCAACAAGTACCTGACCTTCTCGGCGAGGACCGGTGGAAGAAGTCAACTGGTCCGCTACAGCCTTCTGGTGGGCCTGAACTATCTGGCGAACCTGGGAATCGTCACCGGGCTGGTGGCCCTGGGACTCGACGCCGTCATCAGCAAGATCGTCGCAGTTGTGGCGCTCACCTCCGTCAATTTCTTCGCCTACCGGCATTGGGTGTTCAGTGAGTGACTTTCGTGTACATCCCTCGGCCATCGTCGAGGACGGTGCCGACGTAGGCGCCGGGGCGTCGGTCTGGCACCACGCCCACGTGAGAGCCGGAGCAGTCGTCGGCTCCGGCTCGGTTCTCGGCAAGAACGTCTTCGTCGACGCGGGGGCACGCGTCGGCGCCCGCTGCAAGATCCAGAACAACGTCTCGGTCTACTCGGGCGTCGTCCTCGAGGACGACGTCTTCGTCGGCCCGAGCGTGGTATTCACCAACGACCGTTTCCCCCGGGCATTCGGGGCCTGGGAACAAGATCAGACCATCGTGCGGCGCGGTGCCTCCATAGGTGCCAACGCCACCCTGAGGTGCGGTATCGAGCTGGGGGAGCTCAGCCTGGTCGCCGCCGGCGCCGTGGTGACCCGCAGCGTGCGTCCCAACGAGCTGGTCGGCGGCAACCCGGCGCGGACCCTCGGATGGGTCGACGTCCACGGCAACGTGGTGAGCCGTGAGCAGGACCGGCCGGATTCCCTCCGCTTCGGAGGAATCGACGAACAAGAGGAGCTCGCGTGATCCCCATCTCCAGCGTTTCCATCGGCACCGAGGAGGAGGAGCTCGTCCTGGAGGTCCTGCGGTCGGGCCGGCTGGCCCAGGGGCCGATGGTGGAGCGGCTCGAGCGGGAGTTCCAGGACTGGGCCGGCACCGAGCACGTCGTGGCCGTGTCGAACGGGACCGTGTCCCTCGTGGCTGCGCTGGAAGCGCTGCAGCTCCCCAGGGGCTCGGAGGTCGTCACCAGCCCCTTCACCTTCGTCGCGACGCTGAACGCGATCCTCGAAGCCGGCCTGACGGCTCGTTTCGGCGACATCGACCCGATCGACTTCGCGTTGACGCCTGAGTCCGTCGAGAGCGTCGGCGGCGAGCGCACCTCGGCCGTCATGCCGGTGCACCTGTACGGACAGGGCGCCGACATGCTCGCGTTCGACTCGCTGGCAGCGAGCCGTGGGTGGGCCCTGGTGGAGGACGCGGCGCAGGCCCACGGAGCGCAGGTGCAGGGGCGGCAGGTCGGCTCCTTCGGGGTCGGGTCCTTCTCCCTGTACGCCACCAAGAACCTCATGTCCGGTGAGGGCGGCCTCGTCACGACCAATGACGCTGCCGTGGCCGACCGGCTCAGGCTCATCCGCAACCAGGGGATGCGTGCGCGCTACCAGTACGAGCTGGCCGGTCACAACTTCCGGATGACCGAGCTCCAGGCGGCAGTGGCGCTTCCCCAGCTGGCCCGGCTGGAGGCCGCGACCAAGCGGCGGGTGCACAACGCCGAGCGCCTCTCCGAAGGGCTCGCCGGCATCCCGGGCCTGGAGCTGCCCACGGTGATCCCCGGCCGCACCCACGTCTGGCACCAGTACACGGTCCGCGTGACCGGGAAGTCCGGCCGGACCCGCGAGGAGGTCGCCGACACGCTCACGGAGCGAGGGGTCGGGTCCGGGTTCTACTACCCGCGGCCGGTCTACGACTACGACTGCTACCGCGGACATCCGCAGGTCGTCATCGGGGACCACCCGGTCGCCGAGCAGGTGAGCAAGGAAGTGCTGTCCCTTCCGGTGCACCCGAAGCTGTCCGACGCGGACCTCGACACCGTGATCGCCGGCGTCCGAGGAGCCTTCGATGCCAACTGACAACACGCAGACGCCACTCCGACTTGGAGTGGTCGGCTCCGGGATCATGGGGGCCAACCACGCCCGCATCGCCTCGAACGCAGCGGGGATCGAGCTGGTCGCGGTCTTCGACCCCGACCATGACCGGGCCGAGAAGCTGGCCGTTGCCTACGGCGCCGTAGCGGTCCACGACGTGAACGAGATGGCGCGGCTCGTCGACGCGGCGGTGGTGGCGACGCCGACAGAATTCCACGCCCCGATCGCCCACCAGCTCCTCGCGGCCGGCGTCGACGTCCTGGTGGAGAAGCCGATCGCGCCGGACGTCGACACCGGGCGGCGGCTCGTCGACGCGGCCGAGGCCGCGGGCCGGGTCCTCATGGTGGGCCACGTCGAGCGCTTCAATCCCGCGGTCCTCGAGCTGAACTCGCTCCTGGACGAGGTCGTGCACGTCGAGGCCCGCCGCATCAGCTCCTACTCACCGCGGATCCGCGACGACGTGGTCATCGACCTGATGATCCACGACCTGGACCTGGTCATGATGATCGCCGGCGGAGCGCCCACGGAGGTCATGTCCGTGATCCGGTCCCCGAGGTCGGCCTCGGCGGACATCGCGTCGGCGTTGATCGGGTTCGACAACGGGGTGACCGCGTCGTTGACCGCCAGTCGCGTCGGCCAGAACAAGATCCGGCAGATCGAGGTGACCCAGGCGAACGACTACGTGGTCCTGGATCTGCTCCGACAGGACGTGACGGTCAACCGGGTCGAGCGCTCGGAGTTCCTGTCCGACCACGGTCAGCGGTACCGGCAGGTGGGGGTCGTCGAGGTGCCCTTCCTCGAGCACCGGGGTGAACCCCTGGCCCTGGAGCTCGGGCACTTCGCCGACTGCGTCCGAACCCGCTCGGTGCCCTCGGTGTCGGGCATGGACGGGGTCCGCGCCCTGGACCTCGCGCTGCGGGTAGCCGCGGTCCCCTCCCGATAGGCGGCATCTTGTACCGGAACAGATCCATCGCCGCGGTCGTCCCAGCCTTCAAGGAAGAGAAGCTGATCGGCAAGGTCATCACGACCATGCCGGACTACGTCGACCACATCGTGATCGTCGACGACTGCTCGCCCGACGGCACCTCCGCCGCCGCGCGGGCGGTCGGTGACCCGCGGGTCACCGTTCTCCGGCACGAGGTGAACACCGGGGTCGGTGGCGCCATCATCACCGGGCACAAGAAGGCAGCCGAGCTCGGCGCGGACATCGACGTGGTGATGGCCGGCGACGCGCAGATGGACCCTGCCTTCCTGCCCGACCTGCTGGAGCCGCTGATCGATGGCGGTCTGGGGTTCGCCAAGGCCAACCGGTTCTTCTCGTTCCGATCGTTCGAGTCGATGCCCAGGTACCGCATCCTGGGGAACATCGTCCTGTCGTTCCTGACCAAGCTGGCGTCGGGGTACTGGCACCTGTTCGACCCGCAGAACGGGTACACCGCGATCACGCAGGACACGCTGCGGCGTCTCCCGCTCGACAGGATCGCGTCGCGTTACTCGTTCGAGAACGACCTGCTCATCAATCTGAACATCCTGCGCGTCCCCGCGATCGATGTGCCGATTCCCGCCGTGTACGGGGAAGAGGTCTCGAGCATCAAACTCAAACGCGTCGTCCCCGAACTGCTCCGGTTGCTCTTCTTCGGGTTCTGGCGGCGGTTCTTCTACAAGTACGTCCTCTGGTCCTTCTCCCCGATCGCCCTGTTCCTCCTGATGGGGATGTTCCTGACCCTCTTCGGTGCGGGCTGCGGCATCTGGGTGCTGGTCTACACACTCGGGCCGCCGGAGGCCTCCGCCGGTTCGGTCCTGCTGTCGGTGGCGCCGCTCCTCGTCGGGGTGCAGATGCTGCTGTACGCGCTCATGCTGGACATCCAGGAGAGTCCCGACAGTCCCATGACCATCGACTACCGCCGGATGGCAGAGGCCGCCGCTGCAGCCAACGCGGAGGCGCTGTCCCGGGGTGGACTGGATCCGGTACTCGATCACGGCACCCGTGCACTGGCGCTGAGGCAGGCGGACGCCGAGAAGGCCCGCATGTCCACGTCCGCCCGCTAGGGATCCACGGGCCCGCCCCACTCGCGGGCTGGACTCGTCCGTTTCCGGTGTGCCGGGCACCACCGGCCATCGGGTATGCCCTTCGGCCGGCGCCGTCGGCCGACACGTCGTCCGGGCCTCGGAGTCCGCCCTCCCGGCGCCCGCGTCCGCCCGCCCCCTGGGGGCGACTCGCGCGCCGGCCTCCTTGCTTAGCGTGATAGCTCCGTGACACTATGACGTTGCCCCGGCACGTTCGCCGGCGGCCCCTGCGCGACCGAATCGGGTCGGTGCGAGAACGAACGCATACGGACGCTCACAGCTTTCTGGAGGACCACCTCGTGCGCCGAATCGCAGCGACCTTCATCGCCACGGTCGCCTTCAGTGGCACCTTGGTGGTGCTTCCGGTCTACGCCTCGCCCGGCGACGCCCCGGAGCCCGTGGTCACCGAGACCGAAGAGATCGCCATGGGGTCCGTCGACGATCCGGCACCCACGGTGGACGTCCAACCAGGCGTCACGGAGTCGGTTGCCGGGGTGCCCGGCGACGCGCCGACTCTCACGCTGACCCGCTCGGACGTCGACGAGTTCTCCCTGCTCGGGGTGACGTGGGCCCACGACCCGGGAGTCACCGACACCCTCGTCCAGGTACGGGTGATCAACGCCGACGGGGAATGGGGTGCCTGGACCGAGGTCGGCACCGAGACGGCCAACCAGGGCGTCCGCGTCCCCACCGGTGTGATCCAGCGCGGCGGGACCAGTCCGCTCTGGACGGGCCCCAGCACGGGGGTGGAGGTGGAGCTGGTGACCCGATCGGGCAGCCGCCCCACCGACGTGCAGCTGGACCTCGTCGATCCCGGGGAGTCGACCGCGGACGCCGCCGTGGCGACGACGGAGGCCCAGGACTCCGCCAACGCAGCCATGGCCATGCCGGTCGTGAAGTCGCGCGCCCAGTGGGGGGCTGACGAGTCACTGCGGACGTGGGCTCCCCGGTACGCCTCCACGATCAAGGCCGCGACGCTGCACCACACCGCTGACTCCAACGACTACTCGGCAACGCAGGTGCCCGCCGTCCTGCGGTCGATCTACCGCTACCACGCCGTCAGCCTGGGCTGGGGCGACATCGGCTACAACGTCATCGTCGACAAGTTCGGCAAGATCTGGGAAGG
>JALYMS010000304.1 GCA_030773535.1 Actinomycetota bacterium
CGGCGGCAGCGGGGGCGCGGGATCTGCTGGAGCGGGAGGCGCGGGCGGGGTGAGGGGCATCCGGGGCGGAGGCAGGGTCTGCGGCTGCGACCCCGCCACGTCGGCCGGCGCCGCTGCGCCCGGAGCAGCAGTGCGCAGCGTGGCCAGCAGGGCGTCCCGGTCGCGGGCCAGGTCGGTCAGCGTCGCCCCGATCCGGGCCACGACGAGGGCGGCCTGCGCGGCGGCGGGGAGCCCGCAGGCGGGGCACGGCCCGGCCCCGGTGTCGCGCACCGGCCGGCCGCACACCGGACACGGCGGCGCCCAGGTCCTCTCCTGCGCTGTCATGGAGGCATCCTGGCCCTCCGGCCTACTGAACGGGGTGGTTCCGCTCCTGGTCACGCCCGGGCGGGTGATGCCGCCGACATTCCGCCGGATACTCTCGGAGGACGGCCCGGAGGACGCCTACCCTGGGCTCAGTGATAACGACGACCGGTCTCGAGCTCCGTGCCGGCGCCCGCATCCTGGTCAGCGAGGCCACCCTCCGCGTGCAGCCAGGTGACCGCATCGGCCTCGTCGGGCGCAACGGCGCCGGGAAGACCACCACCCTCACCACGCTGGCGGGGGAGCGCGTCCCGCACGCCGGCAAGGTGGACGTCGTCGGCGAGATCGGCTACCTGCCGCAGGACCCCCGCAGCGGCGACCTCGACATCACCGCCAGCGACCGCGTGCTGTCCGGCCGCGGCCTCGACGTCCTCCGGAACCAGCTGACCAAGGCGCAGGTGGCCATGGCAGAGCCGGCCGACGACGACGAGCGGGACAAGGCGGTGCGCCGCTACGGCCGGCTGGAGGACCAGTTCGCGGCCATGGGCGGGTACGCCGCAGAGAGCGACGCCGCCCGCATCTGCACCAACCTCGGCCTGCCCGACCGCGTGCTCGCCCAGCCGCTGCGCACCCTCTCTGGCGGCCAGCGCCGTCGCGTGGAACTCGCCCGCATCCTGTTCTCCGACGCCGAGACCCTGCTGCTCGACGAGCCCACCAACCACCTCGACGCCGACTCCATCACCTGGCTGCGCGGCTTCCTGACCAGCCACCGCGGTGGGCTGATCGTCATCAGCCACGACGTCGAGCTGCTCGAGGCCGTCGTCAACAAGGTGTGGCACCTCGACGCCAACCGGGCGACCGTCGACATCTACAACCTCGGCTGGAAGCGCTACCTCCAGCAGCGGGAGACCGACGAGCGCCGGCGCAAGCAGGAGCGGGCCAACACCGAGCGGAAGATCGACACGCTCAACGCCCAGGCCGACAAGATGCGGGCCAAGGCCACCAAGGCGAAGGCCGCGAAGAGCATGGACAAGCGGGCCGAACGGCTGGCCTCGGGGCTGGCCGACGTCCGGGTCTCCGACAAGGTGGCGAAGCTGCGGTTCCCCACCCCGGTGCCGTGCGGCCGCACGCCGCTCACTGCCGAGGGGCTGTCCAAGAGCTACGGCTCCCTGGAGATCTTCACCGACGTCGACCTGGCTGTGGACAAGGGCACCCGAGTCGTCGTCCTCGGGCTCAACGGCGCGGGGAAGACGACGCTGCTCCGGATGCTGGCCGGCACGGAGTCGCCGGACACCGGCGAGGTCAAGGCCGGCCACGGGCTCCGGGTGGGCTACTACGCCCAGGAGCACGAGACGATCGACATGGACCGCAGCCTGCTGGAGGTGATGCGCTCCGCCGCTCCGGACAGCACGGACACCGAGCTGCGCCGGATCCTCGGGGCGTTCCTCTTCTCCGGCGAGACGGTCGACCAACGGGCCGGCACGCTCTCCGGCGGGGAGCGGACCCGGCTGGCCATGGCGACGCTGGTGGTGTCGGGAGCCAACGTGCTGCTGCTCGACGAGCCGACCAACAACCTCGACCCGGCCAGCCGCGAGCAGGTGCTCGAGGCGCTACGCACCTACGCCGGCGCGATCGTCCTGGTCACGCACGACGAGGGCGCGGTGCACGCGCTGAACCCCGACAAGGTGATCCTGCTGCCCGACGGCACCGAGGACTCCTGGAGCGAGGACTTCGCCGACCTGGTGTCGCTCGCCTGAACCCGGACGGGCGAGGGACCTGACGTCGCCGTCCGGACGTGATCAGATCGGCCCATGGCCACGAGCACCGATCCGTCGACGCCTGCCCCGCACGCCGCCGATGGCCACGACCGGGTCCGGGTGCTCGGCGCGCGGGAGAACAACCTCAAGGACGTCGACGTCGAGATCCCGAAGCGCCGGCTGACGGTGTTCACCGGTGTCTCCGGCTCGGGCAAGAGCTCCCTGGTGTTCGACACGATCGCCGCGGAGTCGCAGCGGCTGATCAACGAGACCTACAGCGCGTTCGTGCAGGGGTTCATGCCGACACTGGCCCGGCCCGAGGTCGACCTGCTCGAGGGGCTGACGACCGCGATCATCGTCGACCAGGAGCGGATGGGCGCCAACCCCCGCTCCACCGTCGGCACCGCGACCGACGCCAACGCGATGCTCCGGATCCTCTTCAGCCGGCTGGGCACGCCGTACATCGGTCGCCCCACGGCGTTCTCGTTCAACGTCCCCACGCGGAAGGCGAGCGGGGTGATGAGCACGGAGAAGGCCGGCGGCCGGGTCGAGAAGAACGTCGTGCGCGACGTCGTCTACCTGGGCGGCATGTGTCCGCGCTGCGAGGGCATGGGCTCGATCTCCGACTTCGACCTCACGGCGTTGTACGACGGGTCCAAGTCCTTGAACGACGGCGGCCTGATGGTTCCCGGCTACAGCATGGAGGGTGGTACGGCCGCCTCTTCCAGGGCATCGGCCTCGACCTGGACAAGCCGATCGGCACGTACACGAAGAAGGAGATGCAGGACCTCCTGTACAAGGAGCCGACCAAGATCAAGGTCGAGGGCGTCAACCTCACGTACGAGGGGGTGATCCCGAAGGTCCAGAAGTCGATGCTCTCCAAGGACGTCGACGCGCTGCAGCCGCAAGTCCGGCGCTTCGTGGAGCGCGTCGTGACGTTCACGACCTGCCCCGAGTGCGAGGGCACCCGCCTCACCCACGAGGCACTGTCGTCGACGATCAGGGGCAGGAACATCGCCGACCTCTGCGCGATCCAGATCAGCGACCTCGCGGACTGGATCCGGGAGCTGGACGAGCCGTCGGTCGCCCCCTTGCTCGCCGGGCTCCAGCACCTCCTCGACTCCTTCGAGGAGATCGGCCTGGGTTACCTCTCGCTCGACCGGCCGGCCGGCACGCTCTCCGGCGGCGAGGCGCAGCGCACCAAGATGATCCGCCACCTCGGCTCGTCGCTGACCGACGTCACCTACGTCTTCGACGAACCCACGATCGGCCTGCACCCCCACGACATCGAGCGGATGAACGACCTGCTGCTGCAGCTGCGGGACAAGGGCAACACCGTGCTCGTCGTCGAGCACAAGCCCGAGACGATCGCAATCGGCGACCACATCATCGATCTCGGCCCCGGCGCCGGCACCGGCGGTGGCGAAGTCGTCTACCAGGGCACGGTCGACGGGCTGCGGACCAGCGGCACGGTGACCGGCCGGCATCTGGACCACCGCGTGTCCCTGAAGTCCTCGGTGCGCACCTCCTCGGGACCCTCGAGGTGCGCGGCGCCAACACCCACAACCTCCGGGACGTCGACGTCGACATCCCGCTCGGCGTCCTGGTGGTGCTCACCGGTGTGGCCGGGTCGGGGAAGAGCTCGCTGATCTCCGGTTCGGTGGCGGACCGGGACGGCGTGGTGGTGGTCGACCAGGGTGC
>JALYMS010000305.1 GCA_030773535.1 Actinomycetota bacterium
GAGCGGGTGACGAGCTCACCGACGGTGTGCACGCCCTCGCGCTTGAGGCAGTTGTAGGACCGGACGGTGAGGTCCATGTCCTCGATCGGCATCGAGAAGTTCGCGATGTCGGCGGCCTCGGCCGGGCTGGGCCCGACCTCGATGCCCTCGGCGTCGACGTTCAGCTCGCGGAGCAGGCCGAACAGCTCGACCAGCGTGGAGCCAGCGCTGGCGATCGCGTCGCGGGGGACGATCGAGGGCTTGGTCTCCACGTCGACGACCAGGCGGTCGAAGTCGGTCCGCTGCTCGACCCGGGTGGCCTCGACGGCGTAGGTGACCTTGAGGACCGGCGAGTAGATAGAGTCGACCGGGATGCGGCCGATCTCCTGGCCAGGCTGCTTGTTCTGCGGCGCCGGGACATAGCCCCGACCACGCTCGACGACCAGCTCGACCTCGAGCCGGCCCTTCCCGTTCAGCGTGGCAATGTGCAGGTCGGGGTTGTGCACCTCGACGCCCGCCGGGGGCGCGATGTCCGCCGCGGTGACCTCACCCGGGCCCTGCTTGCGCAAGTACATGGTCACCGGCTCGTCTGAGTCGGAGCTGACGACCAGGCCCTTGAGGTTGAGGATGATCTCGGTGACGTCCTGCTTGACGCCCGGCACGGTGGTGAACTCGTGGAGGGTCCCCTCGATGCGGATGCTGGTGACAGCAGCGCCGGGGATCGAGGAGAGGAGCGTGCGCCGGAGGGAGTTGCCGAGGGTGTAGCCGAAGCCGGGCTCGAGGGGCTCGATGACGAACCGCGAACGCGACTCGGTGATCGTCTCCTCGGTGAGGCTGGGACGCTGTGCGATGAGCATGGTTCTCCTTCAGGTCCTCCGGCGACCGCCATATGACGCCGTGAGGTGGGTGGTGCAGGTCCCCGCAGACATCCGTCCGTCCGCCGGGACCGACTCAGGGGCCAAAAGCACGCTTTTGGTCCCTGAGGAGGGGCGGAGCGCTTACTTCGAGTAGAGCTCCACGATCAGCTGCTCCTGGACCGGGGTGTCGATCACCTGGCGGGCCGGGATGCTGTGCACGAGCACCCGCAGCTGGCTGCTGATGACCTCGAGCCACGCCGGGACGGGCCGCTCCCCGGCGCGGGCCTGGGCGATCTCGAACGGCAGCATCGTGCGCGACTTCTCGGCCACCTCGACGATGTCGTTCTCGGTCACGCGGTAGGACGGGATGTCGACCTTGCGGCCGTTGACCCGGATGTGGCCGTGGCGCACCAGCTGGCGCGCCATGTCGCGGGACTCGGCGAAGCCGGCCCGGTAGACCACGTTGTCCAGCCGCGACTCCAGGATCTGGAGCAGGACCTCACCGGTCTTGCCGGTCTTGCGGTTGGCCTCTTCGTAGTAGCCGCGGAACTGCTTCTCCAGGACGCCGTAGATCCGGCGGGCCTTCTGCTTCTCGCGGAGCTGGAGCAGGTACTCGCTGTCCTTGGTGCGGCCCCGGCCGTGCTCGCCCGGCGGGTAGGGCCGGATCTCGATCGGGCACTTCGGGGACTCGCACTTGCTGCCCTTGAGGAACAGCTTCATCTTCTCGCGCCGGCACATGCGGCAGTCGGCTCCGGTGTAACGGGCCACGTCAAATACTCCTGTTTCGTCTCGTCAGTGACCGGTCAGACCCGGCGGCGCTTCTTGGGGCGGCAGCCGTTGTGCGGCTGGGGCGTCACGTCCTGGATCTGGCCGACATCGAGGCCGGTGGCCTGGAGGGACCGGATCGCCGTCTCGCGGCCCGAGCCCGGGCCCTTCACGAAGACGTCGACCTTCCTCATGCCGTGCTCCTGGGCCTTGCGTGCGGCGCTCTCGGCAGCCATCTGCGCCGCGAACGGCGTGGACTTGCGCGAGCCCTTGAAGCCGACGTGGCCGGCGGACGCCCAGCTGATCACGTTGCCCATGGGGTCGGTGATCGACACGATCGTGTTGTTGAACGTGCTCTTGATGTGCGCGGCGCCGTGGGCGACGTTCTTCTTCTCCTTGCGGCGCACCTTCTTGGCGCCGGCCGCAGTGCGAGCCCTGGGAGGCATGTCTCTCCGGTTTCCTTCAGTTGCTGTGGCCTGGGGGTGCTGCGGAAGGCAGCGCGCCGCGCACCGTCGCTCCCGCCCTCACGGGACGCCGCGACGGTGCGCTGCGCGGCGTTACTTCTTGCCGGCCTTCTTCTTGCCGGCGATGGTCTTGCGCGGACCCTTGCTCGAGCGCGCGTTGGTCTTGGTGCGCTGACCGTGCACGGGCAGGCCGCGGCGGTGACGCAGCCCCTGGTAGCAGCCGATCTCTACCTTGCGGCGGATGTCGCCGGCCACCTCCCGACGCAGGTCGCCCTCGACGCGGAAGTGCTCGTCGATGTAGTCACGGAGCTTCAGCAGGTCCTCGTCCGTGAGGTCCTTGGCCCGCAGGTCCGGGCTGACGCCCGTCGCGGCCAGGGTCTCCTGGGCGTGGTGCTTGCCGATGCCATAGATGTAGGTGAGCGCGATCTCCATCCGCTTCTCGCGGGGCAGGTCGACGCCGGCCAGTCGTGCCATGTTCTCGGTACTCCCTATCCTGTCCTGCTCAGCCCTGGCGCTGCTTGTGCCGGGCGTTGTCGCAGATGACCATGACCCGACCGTGCCGGCGGATCACCTTGCACTTGTCGCAGATTGTCTTCACCGACGGCTGGACCTTCACCGGTGCCGCCCCTCATTCCTGTCGATCGTGCCGGCCGCGGCCTTCCCGGGGGACAGCCGCGGAGCGGGCGGTTACTTGTAGCGGTAGACGATGCGACCGCGGGTCAGGTCGTAGGGCGACAGCTCCACGACCACGCGGTCCTCGGGCAGGATGCGGATGTAGTGCTGACGCATCTTGCCGCTGATGTGCGCGAGCACCCGGTGCCCGTTCTCCAGCTCGACCCGGAACATCGCATTGGGCAGCGGCTCGACGACGCGACCTTCGACCTCGATGGCCCCGTCCTTCTTCACCACGCCTACACGTCCTCCTCATTCGATCGAGCTGGGGTGCGCCCATGCCGAAAACGACAGGGAGATGGTGCTGGATGCAGAGCTGGGCTCCGGTGGTGCGAGCGATCTCGCTGAGGGCGCCTGTCGACATGCGGCCACAGCACGACGACGGACGGCGCGAACGCCAGCGGCTACTGTACCCCGCTCCGCGGGCACGGACCAAGCCGGGTCAGGCTC
>JALYMS010000306.1 GCA_030773535.1 Actinomycetota bacterium
CATGTACCAGGAGATCATCCTGGACCACTACCGGAACCCGCACGGGCGTGGGCTGCGCGAGCCGTTCGAGGCCGAGGTGCACCACGTCAATCCGACCTGCGGCGACGAGGTGACCCTGCGGGTGCACCTGGACGGCGACACGATCGCCGACGTCTCCTACGAGGGCATGGGCTGCTCGATCAGCCAGGCGTCCGTGTCGGCCATGTACGAGCTGGTCATCGGCAGGACGGTGCCGCAGGCGCTGGAGACCGGCGAGCACTTTCGGACGCTGATGCAGGCCAAGGGCGACCCGTCGGTCGCCGAGAAGCTCGAGGACGAACTGGAGGACGCCGTGGCGTTCGCCGGGGTGTCCAAGTACCCCGCGCGCATCAAGTGCGCGCTGATGAGCTGGATGGCCCTCAAGGACGCCAGCGCCCGAGCCCTGTCCGCCCCCCAGGCTGGAGGCCAGTCATGAGCGAGACCACCGAAGAGACGCCCGCCTACAAGTCGGCGCTGCTCGAGGACCTCGAGGAAGCCATGCGCGACGTCGTCGACCCGGAGCTCGGGGTCAACGTCGTGGACCTCGGCCTCGTCTACGGCATCGACGTGGACGAGGCCAACGTGGCGATCCTGGACATGACCCTGACGTCGGCAGCCTGCCCGCTCACCGACGTCATCGAGGACCAGGCCCGCCAGGCGCTGACCGGCGGCCCCGGCCCCGGGCTGGTGGACGACATCCGGATCAACTGGGTCTGGATGCCGCCGTGGGGACCGGACAAGATCACCGACGACGGCCGCGAACAGCTGCGCGCCCTCGGCTTCCGCGTCTAGCGCAGCTCGGCCAGCCGCCGTCCGAAGCTCGCCACGGGACGCCGTTCCCGCAGCATGCCGACGGCCAGGAGGACCGCGCCGACGACCACCGCCGTCCATCCCGGCGCGGGCAGCGCGCGTCCGGTGAGGCCCAGAGCGACGGTGAGTGCGGCGCCCGCACCCACGAGCAGCGGGGCGCGCACACCGGCCCGGCCGGCTCCCACCATCGCCAGCGCTGCGCAGGCGAGCACGACAACCGCGCGCACCTCGTCGGGCTGGACGACGGCGAGGACGGTCGACGGCACCGCCGCCACCAGCAGCCCGGGGCCCCACGCGCGCCAGGACGGGCCCTGCGCCAGGCGCGGCCCCGCGGCGATCAGCAGGCCGGCCGCCGCGGTCAGCGAGTACCACTCGATCCGTGCGAGGTCGGCGGCCGCCGCCGCGGTCCACGCGGCGAGAACCAGCTGCGCGGCACCGGTGTGCCAGGCGGCGGAGCGCCCGCCGTCGGCATCGGCACGCCGACCGTTCCGCCAGGCCCAGCCGAGCGTGCACACCCCCTGTACGCCGAGGGCTGCCGCCAGCGTGCTCCCGTCCCCGGCCGCCCGGAGCAGCAGGACGGCCGCGAACGCGCAGAACGCGGCCGCTGCGGCCGTGGCGGAGCGCGTCCGCGGCTCTCGGCCCGGACCGGCGGCCATGGCGAGGCAGTAGAGGACCGTGAGCCATCCACCGGCCGCCGCCGGCGAGAGCAGCCCGTCGGGCAGCGAGAGCAGGACCGCCCCGGCCAGGCAGCCGATCGCGGTGGGCGCCGCTGCCGGCCGGTCGTCCGGACGGCGGACGGCGACGAGCACGGTCGGGACCGCGGTCAGCAGGAGCAGCAGGCTCAGCTGAGACCATCGCTGCGCCGAGATCAGCGAGCCGACGCAGAGAACCGTCGTCACGACACCCGCGACGAGCGCCACCGGCAGCAGCAGCCCCCGCCGCCAGCCGGTCAGGTACGCCGCCGAGAGGGTCGCGAGCAGCACGCCGCCGTAGCCGGTCAACGTCGTCGCCAGCACACCGGGCGAGGACAACGCCCCTGCCGCGGCCGTCCCCGCCACGAGGCCGGCAACCACGGGCACCACCCGGGGCGGGCCGAGCAGCGGCTCCACCTCCTCGCGCAGCCGGGCGAGGAGCAGTCCGGCGACCGCCGCGAGCACCGACACCGCTGCGGCCCACCGCGCGACGCCGGTCTCCTGCCAGGCGTTCGACGAGCCCCCGAGCACGCCGGCGAGCCACCAGGGAGCGGACGTGACCAGCGCCCCACGGGCCACGACCCGCCGCGCGAGCACGACGATGCCGAGCCCTACCAGGCCGACGCCCAGGAAGGTCCCGGTGCGCAGCTGGGCCGGCACCCGGTCCAGTGCCGCCAGCACCGCGAGCTGACCTGCACACCACGAGGCGAGCGGCCACACCGCGGTCGTCGACGCGAACCGGTGCAGCACGAGGAAGGCGACGGCAAGGGCGGCGGGTCCGGCCGGACCGCTGGGCAGTCCCGGGCTCCCCAAGGCGCTCGCGGTCAGGCCGAGACCCGCGCCCGCGGCGGCGAGCGTCTCCTCGGAGCTGCGCAGTCCTGACCGCGCGGCGCGGACCGAGAACGCGGCGACCGTTCCCGCGAGGGCGAGGAGCAGCAGCCGTGCCGGCGCCCCGGCGTACGCGGCCGCGACCCCGGCCCCGGCGCAGACGAGCAGCACTGCGCCCACGCCGAGCAGCACCTGGGGCGGCCGGGCGCGGTAGGGCAGCGGAGGAAGCGGGGCCGTGCCGACCGACTCGCCCATGACCGCCCCCTTCTCATCCCCCGAGGCGTGTCCACCGTAGGTCGCGACCACGGAGCGGGCACGGCCGCGACCAGGATCACCCGGTCGCTCCCGCCTCTCGGAAGCCGGGCCGCACGAGTTCGTGCTCGTAGGCGAAGACGACCAACTGCACGCGGTCGGAGAGTTCCAGCTTGGCCAGCAGGTGCCCGATGTGCGTCTTGACGCTGCTCAGAGCCAGATCCATGTCCCGCGCGATCTCGTTGTGGACAGGCCGCGGGCGACGAGCTTCAGAACCGTGAGCTCGCGTGCGGTGACCGCTGCGAGGGCAGCGTCGTGCTGCGCCGCCCGGACCGGGGGCAGCGTCCTGCCGCGCAGGTCCAGGAGGCGCCGGGTCACCGACGGCGACAGGAGCGCCTGGCCGCCGGCGATCAGCCGGACCGCCTCGATGAGCTCCTCGGGCGGCGCGTCCTTCACCAGGAAACCGCTGGCTCCGGCGCGCAGGGCGTCGATGATGTACTCGTCGAGATCGAAGGTGGTCATCACGAGCACCTGCGGCGCCGGGTTCCTGTCGAGGGCCAGGATCCGCCGGGTCGCCTCGATCCCGTCCATGACCGGCATGCGGATGTCCAGGACGACGACGTCCGGCCGCAGCCGTTCGGTCTGCCGCACGGCGTCCGCTCCATCCGCGGCCTCGCCGACGACGACGAGGTCGGCCTCGGCGTCGAGGCAGGTGCGCAGGGCCGAGCGCATGAGCGGCTGGTCGTCGGCGATGAGCACTCTGACCGTCACGACGTCCCCCCGGCTACCGGCAGCCGGGCCGACACCCGGAAGCCGCGGTCCGCATCCGGACCGACCTCCAGCACACCCCCGAGCATGGCCGCCCGCTGCTGCATGCCGATCAGCCCGAAGCCGGACGACGAGGAGCTCGGCCGAGGCGGGCCGCCGCGGTCGCGCACGTCCACGCGCAGGAACTCGGGCTCGTAGTCGAGGGTGACCGAGACGCGCGTGTGCCCGGCGTGCTTGAGGCTGTTCGTCAGCGCCTCCTGCACGATCCGGTACGCGTTGAGCTCGACCGTCGCCGGCAACGGAGCGGGCCTCCCCGTGACGGTGAGCTCGACGTCGAGACCCGCGCGCTCCAGCTGCGCAAGCAACTCGGGCAGGCGCGCGAGACTCGGCTGGGGCGACCGGCCGTCGTCGTCCGGCCGGCTGCGGAGCAGACCCATGAGACGGCGCAGCCCGTCCAGGGCATCCCGGCCCACCGCCTCGATGGAGGTCAGCGAGTCGACCGCCTTCTCCGGCGAAGCGGTGAAGACGCGCCGCGCCGCGGCCGCCTGGGCGACGATCACGCTCACGTCGTGGGCCACGATGTCGTGGACCTCGCGGGCGATCCGGGCCTGTTCGTCCTCGACGGCGGCCAGCATGCGTGTCTCGTGGTCGTGGGCCAGCGCGGCAGCGCGCTGTTCGGCCAGCCCGGCTCGCGCCCGGCCGAGCGCGACGCCGTATCCGAGCGTCACCGTCGCCACGATCGAGACCAGATAGACGTAGTACTGGTCGTCGGTGAGCGGCAGCCATCCGGTGAGCGCCCCGGCGGTGAAGACCGTGACGTAGCCGCCCGCAGCCACGCCGCACAGCAGTGGCCGCCGCAGCACGGCGACGCTGTACAGCGCGACGAGGACGGCGACCGGCAGCGGTTCCGGGTCGTTGCCGAGCGCCTGGTAGCAGATTGACGCCGCAGCACTGATCCCCAGCACGGTGAGGGGGGCGATCCGCCGGAACATCAGTGGCAGAGAGCCGGCGATCAGGAGCAGGAGTCCGGCAGATCCGGGCAGGAAGGGCACGACCAGTCCCTCGCTCACCGAGATCTGCCAGTCGTCCTCGAGCGTCACTCCGGAACCGACGAGCATCACCGCCGAGACGAGGAGGGCGAGCGGGAGGTCGGGGAGCAGGACCGCGCGCAGCGCAATCACCGAGCTCCCCGTCATCTCCGCCGCACTCCTCCCGGAGGAGGAGCGCCTCTCCTCCTTAGGTGCCGGTCGCGGACCCAGACGGACCGGGATGCGACGTCCCAAAGGTTGACGCGGGCGGGGGAGGGCGTCAATACGGTCCGGCGCGGGAGGTGTCCTCATGGCACTGTGGCTGGTCGATTCAGCGGTCCGGATGCGACGGCTGGTCCTCGCTGGTGTCGTGGGCGTGCTCGCCCTCGGCGCGGTACAGCTGGACGACGCACCGCTGGACGTCTATCCCGAGTTCGAGCCCCCCGCGGTCCAGGTGCACACCGAGGCACTCGGGCTGTCCGCCGAGGAGGTCGAGGAGCTCATCACCACGCCGCTCGAGCAGGACCTGCTCAACGGCATCCCGTGGCTGGACACGATCGAGTCGCAGTCCATGCCGGGCCTCTCCGCGATCGACATGACCTTCGAGGAGGGCACCGACCTCTACCTCGCCCGGCAGATGGTGGCGGAACGGATGACGCAGGCCGCCGCACTGCCGAACGTGGGCACGCCACCGGTGATGCTCCAGCCCACTGCCTCCACGAGCCGGGTCGCGATGGTGGCCATGAGTTCGTCGGACGTCTCCATGGTCGAGATGTCCGTGCTCGCCCGGTGGCAGCTGCGGCCGCGGCTGATGGCGATCCCCGGCGTCTCCCAGGTCTCGATCTGGGGCCAGCGGGAGCGGCAGCTGCAGGTACAGGTCGACCCTGGACGGCTGCAGAGCAACCAGGTGACGCTCACCCAGCTGATCGAGACGACCGGGAACGCGCTGTGGGTGTCGCCACTGAGCTTCGTCGAGGCGTCCACGCCCGGTACCGGCGGTTTCGTCGAGACGCCGAACCAGCGGATCGGCGTCCAGCACGTGTCGCCCATCACCACCTCCGACGAGCTCGCGAACATCGCGATCCAGGGCGTGACCGGTCCGCCCAAGCGGCTCGGCGACGTCGCCGACGTGCTGGAGGACCACCAGCCGCTGACCGGTGATGCCACCCGGGAAGGGGAACGCAGCCTGATGCTGGTCATCGAGCGCTTTCCCGAGGCGGATGTCGTGAAGGTCACCGAGGACGTCGAGACGGCGCTGGAGGCCATGTCGGCCGGCCTGACCGGGATCACCGTGGACACCGACGTGTACCGGCCGGCGGGCTACCTGGAATCGGCCACGGAGCGCCTCGGGATCGCCGCGGGCCTGGGCGCGCTGCTGATGCTCGTCGTGGTCGGCCTGCTCACCTGGTCGTGGCGGACCGTGGTGATCACCGCCGGTTCGGTCGCCACGTCGATCGTCGCCGCGCTGTACGTGCTGCGTCTCGGGGAGGAACCGCTGACCGCGATGACGCTGGTGGGGCTCGCCGCGGTCGCGGCCTTGGTGGTGGACGACGTCATCGGCGACGTGGCCGAAGTCCGCGCCCGGGCGGAGGAGCAGCGCGCGGCCGGCCGGTCGGATCTCACCGCGCTGGTTGGCGCGGCCGTCATCGGCCGTCGCGGCCCGTTGACCTATGCGACGGTCGTCGCGTTCCTCGCGTTCGTGCCGCTGCTGTTCCTCACCGGGCCGGCAAGCGAGTTCGTCCGTCCCGCGCTGCTCACGTTCGTGTCGGCGGCGCTCGCCTCCCTCCTGGTGGCGCTGATCGTGACGCCGGTCCTGGTCGTGTTGCTCGCCCGCGGAGGGAACGGGAACCTCCACGTCGCCCCGTTCCCCGCCTGGGTGCACCGGCGCTTCGACCGGGCGGCCGGGCGGTCCGGAGGCCGCCTCGTGCCGGCGGCCCTGGCCCTGGCCGGCCTGGCGGCGCTACTCGTCGCCGGGCTGCCCTCGCTCCGATCCGGTTCGCTGCTCCCCGATCTGGAGGACCGCAACGTGCTGATCCGGTTCGAGGCCGCCGCGGGGACGTCGCTGGCCGAGATGGACCGCATCACCGGCATCGCCGCCGCGGAGCTGCGCGGGCTGCCCGGCGTCTCCTCCGTGGGCACCCACGTCGGCCGGGCGGTCGGGAGCGACGAGGTCGTCGACGTCGATGCCAGCGAGGTCTGGCTCACCGTCGACGAGGACGCTGACTACTCAAGCACCTTGGCCGCCGTCCGGTCGGCGGTCCGCGGGTACCCGGGGCTGCGCACCGCGGTACGGACCTACGCCGACGACCGGGTGACCGCGGTCAGTGCCTCCACCGGGGACGACCTCGTGGTGCGGGTCTCCGGTGAGGACTACGCGACCCTGCAGGCGACGGCCGAGACCGTCTCGGAGGCGCTGCGGACGGTGGAGGGCGTGGTCTCGCCCCAGGTCGAGCCGCTGGTCAGCCAGCCGACAGTGTCCGTGCAGGTCGACCTGGCGGCAGCGCAGCGCTTCGGACTGCGGCCGGGTGACGTCCGGCGGGAGGCCAGCGCGCTCATCTCCGGCCTGACGGTGGGCAGTCTGTACGAGCAGCAGGCGATCTTCGACGTGGTCGTGTGGGGCGGCCCGCAGACGCGCGCCAACGTCGAGCAGCTGAGGGACATGCTGGTGCACACGCCGAGCGGGCAGCCGGTACGTCTGGGGGACGTGGCGACGGTCGACGTCACACCCACGCCGACGGTCGTCTCGCACGACGGTGTCCGCCGGAGCCTCGACGTGACGGCGGAGGTCCGCGGCCGCGAGGCGGCGGAGGTGACCGCCGACGCGACCGAGCGGCTGCGGCAGATCACCTTCGAGGACGAGTACCTCGCCGAGGTGCTCGGCGACGCGGTGGAGCGGGCGGAGGCCGAGCGGAACGTCTCGCTGGCGGCGATCGCCGCAGCGGTCATGTGCTTCCTGCTGCTGCAGGCAGCCACGAACAGCTGGCGCGGTGCCGCCGCGCTGTTCGTCTCCGCGCCGCTCGCGGCCGCGGGTGCACTGCTCGCCGGGCACCTGGTCGGCGGCTCCTGGTCGGCCCCGGTGCTCGCCGCCTGCATCGCCGTGGTGGCGCTGGCGGTCCGCCAGTCGCTCGTCCTCGTGCGGCGGGCACAGATCCTGCACAGCACGGGTGGACACGAGCCGGTCGACGCGCTGCGGTCCGCGGCGCGGGAACAGGCACCGCCCGTGATCATCGCCGTCCTGGCCACCGCGGCGCTGTTCGTACCGGCCGCGGTCATGGGCGGCGGAGCGGGTCTGGAGCTCCTCCGGCCGTTCTCGATCGCCCTGCTGTGCGGGCTGGTCACCTCCACCCTGGTCGTGCTCTTCCTCGTGCCCAGCCTGTTCGCGGCGGCCGGCGGCCTGCGACCCGCCCCGGTGATCGGCCCGGACACCCCGGACGGGGAGCCCGGGGGAACCCCGGTCGCACCGGCCGGTCCCGCAGTCGGGACCCGGCCCTCCAGCAACGACGACGTCCCGGTCCGACCAGGAGGTACAGCGATGAGGACCACCCGCTCGTACGGCACCGCGGCGCTGTTCATGGCCGCCGGGCTGGGCCTGGCCGGTTGCTCGGCAGCGGCCTCCGGAGCAGAGGCCGAGGATGCCATCGCCGCAGCGGCGTCGGTGGAGACGGACGCCGCCGGCGGGCCCGCGCGGCTCACGCTCTCGGAGGAGGCGCTCGAGCGCCTGCGGCTGGAGACCGCCCTGGTCCAGACTGCCGGGGCAGAGCTGTCCGTCCCGTACTCCGCCGTCATCTACGACGCCGACGGGGGCACGTGGACCTTCGTGGAGCTCGAGCCGGGGGTGTACCAGCGCGCGCCCGTCACGATCGTCTCCGTCGACGGCGAGCTCGTGCGCCTGAGCGCCGGTCCTCCGCCGGGCACCGAGGTGGTCACCGTGGCTGCGGCCGAGCTGGTCGGCGTGGAGGCCGGCATCAGCGGTGGCGAGTGATGGCACGCCAGCGGCAGACGCTCATGGGCTGGACGATCGCCACCAGCCTGCGCTTCCGGCACCTCGTGGCAGCGCTCGGTGTCCTGATGATGGCGGTCGGGATGGTGGTCCTCCCGTCGTCGCGGCTGGACGTCTTCCCTGAGTTCGCCCCCCCGCGGGTCATCGTCCAGACGATCGCGCTGGGTCTCTCCTCGCCGGACGTGGAGGAACTGGTCACCGTTCCGCTCGAGCAGGCGCTCAACGGTGTCGACGACCTGGACATCCTCCGGTCCAAGTCGTCGCCGCAGCTGTCGAGCATCGAGCTGATCTTCGAGCGGGGCACGGACCTGATCGAGGCGCGCCAGCTGGTGCAGGAGCGGATGACCGCGGTCAGCGCGACCCTCCCGACCTGGGCCGCGCCTCCGGTGATGCTGGCCCCCGCTTCGGCGACCAGCCGGGCGGTCAAGATCGGGATGAGTTCGGACGACGGGTCCCTCATCCAGATGTCGATGACCGCCTACTGGACGGTGCGGGCACGGCTGCTCCAGGTGCCGGGCGTGGCCAACGTGACCCTCTGGGGCGAGCGGTTGCAGATGCTGCAGGTGCAGGTCCGGCCGGACGCCATGGCGCAGCGCAACGTCAGCCTGAACCAGGTGATGGAGACCACCGCGGAGGCCGTGGACTCCGGGCTCCTGCTGCACGACGAGGGGTCGATCATCGGCCCCGGCGGCATCATCGAGACGCCCAACCAGCGGCTGAACGTCCGCAGCGTGCTGCCCATCGTCACTCCTGCGGACCTGGCCCAGGTGCCGATCGAGACGGCTCCGCCCCCCGGGACCGCCGGCGAAGAGGCCGAGGACGCGTCGGCCGCGCCGCCACCGGTCGTGCGCCTGGGCGACGTCGCAGATGTGGTCGAGGGACACCAGCCGCTGCTCGGCGACGGCGCGGTCAACGACGAGCTCGGCCTGATGCTCATCGTCGAGAAGCTGCCCTGGGCCGACACCGTCGAACTGACGCGGGACGTGGAAGAGGTCGTCAAGACGCTGGAGCCGAGCCTGCCCAGCATCCGGTTCGACGCCACGATGTTCCAGCAGGAGAACTTCATCCAGACCGCGATCGACAACCTCGGCGACGCGATCCTGCTCGGGTTCCTGCTCGTCGTCCTGATCCTGTTCCTGTTCCTCTTCGAGTGGCGCGTGGCGCTGATCAGCCTGCTGACGATCCCGCTGTCGATCACGGCGACCCTGCTCGTGCTCTACGCGCAGGACCAGACCATCAACACGATGACGCTCGCCGGCCTGGTCATCGCTCTGGGCGCGCTGGTGGACGACGCGATCATCGACGTCGAGAACATCGTCCGGCGGCTGCGACAGCACCGGTTGTC
This sequence comes from Actinomycetota bacterium, assembly GCA_030773535.1. Classification (GTDB taxonomy): domain Bacteria; phylum Actinomycetota; class Actinomycetes; order Mycobacteriales; family Geodermatophilaceae; genus Blastococcus_B. Next base: position 9,742 of record JALYMS010000306.1, read on the forward strand.
GGGCAGCGGCGTCTCGACGGCGAAGGTGATCCTGGACGCCTCGCTCGAGGTCCGGAGCCCGATCGTGTACGCGACGTTGATCATCGTCGCGGCGTCGCTCCCGGTGTTCCTCCTGGAGGGCCTCACCGGGGCGTTCTTCCAGCCGCTGGCGCTGGCCTACACCCTGGCCATCCTTGCCTCCCTGGTGGTCGCCCTGACCGTGACGCCCGCCCTGACGCTGGTCCTGCTGCGCAATGCACCCATCGAGCGACGCGAGTCGCCGATCGTGCGCCGTCTGCAGCGCGGCTACACCGGCCTGCTGAGCAAGATCATCCGTCGGCCAGGACGCGTCTACGCCGGCACCGGCGCTCTGCTGCTGCTCGCCCTGGCCGTGGTCCCCACGCTCGGGCAGGCCCTGCTCCCGCACTTCAAGGAGCGGGACTTCCTGATGCACTAGGTCGCGCAGCCGGGCACGTCGTCCACGGAGATGCAGCGCATCACCCTGGCGGCCAGCGAGGACCTGATGGCCATCCCGGGGATCCGCAACTTCACCGCGCACCTCGGGCAGGCGTTCCAGGGCGACGAGCCCTACGGCATCAACTTCGGGGAGAACTGGATCAGCATCGACCCGCACGTCGACTACGACGAGACCATCGCCGCGATCGACGACGTCGTCGCCGACTACCCGGGGCTCTTCCGAGACCGCAAGACCTACCTCGACGAGCGCACGAAGGAGGTCGTCGCGGGTGGGAGCGACCCCATCGTCATCCGGCTCTTCGGCCCGGACCTGCACACCCTCGGGGAACAGGCGCAGGAGATGGAGGACCTCCTCGGCGGCATCGACGGGGTCGTCAACGAGCACATCGACCTGCACACCGACGTCCCGCAGCTCGAGGTGACGGTCGACCTGGCGCGAGCCGCCCAGTACGGGCTCAAGCCCGGCGACGTGCGCCGGGCGGCCGCGGTCATGGTCGCCAGCGAGGAGGTGGGCGACATCTTCCGCGGCAACCGTGCCTACGACGTCGTGGTGTGGAGCGTGCCGGCGGCCCGCGACAGCGTGGCCCGACATCGAGAACCTGCTCATCGACACCCCGGCCGGTACGCGGATCAGGCTCAGCGACGTGGCGACGGTGGCCCTGGCCCCGAGCCCGAACTCGATCGATCGGGAGGACGGGTCACGGCACCTCGACATCCTCGCCGACGTCGACGGCGTGGACATCGGCACGGTGGGGGACGCGCTCGAGGACCGGCTCGAGGAGCACTCGTTCCCCCGCGGCTACCACGTGGAGCTGCTCGGTGAGTTCGACGAACAGCAGGCGGCGCAGACCCGGCTGTTCACCACGGGCGCCGTCGCCCTGGCCATCATCTTCCTGCTGCTCCAGGTCTCGCTCGGTAGCTGGCGGCCGGCGATGCTGTCCTTCGTCACCCTGCCCCTCGCCCTGGTCGGCGGCGTCCTGGCCGCCTTCGCCACCGGCGGGATCCTCTCCATCGGCTCCCTCGTCGGCTTCTTCACGGTGTTCGGGATCGCCGCCCGGAACGGCATCCTGCTGATCAGCCACGCCCAGCACCTCGAACGGGAGGAGGGAGAGACGTTCGGCCCGGCCCTCGTGCTCCGGGCCGCGCAGGAACGGCTGGCGCCGATCCTGATGACGTCCCTGGCGACGGGACTCGCCCTCGTGCCGCTGGTCGTGTTCGGTGAACGGCCCGGGCAGGAGATCGAACACCCCCTTGCCGTGGTGATCCTCGGCGGACTGTTCACCTCGACGCTGCTGAGCCTGTTCGTGATCCCGTCGCTGTACCTGCGGTTCGGGAAGTCGCGGCGAGAACGGGCGGCTGCCGCCTAGCGCATCTGACCGACCCAGGCGACGGCCTCGCGGGCCTGCTGCCGCCGGCGCTCGTACGTGGCGCCGACCACGAGCAGCAGCAGCCCAGCGCTGCCCAGGGTGACCCACCGGGGGAGGAGGGGGGCGTAGGGCGCCAGGCGCCCGACCGTGACCAGCAGGAGGCTCGCGGCGCCGAGCACGAACGGTGCCTGGCGGTGCTGCAGCGCGCCCGCCACGGTCAGGGCGGCGGCCGCGGCGACGACCAGGACCAGACGCAGCGCGGTCGGCTCGCCGACGACCACCAGCG
>JALYMS010000307.1 GCA_030773535.1 Actinomycetota bacterium
CCAGCAGCGCGCTGGTCGTCAGCCCCGTCCAGCGGGCCCATGACTGCCCTTGGGGCAGGAACCACGCGGACACCGCGAGGACGAGGCCGATCACCAGGTAGGGCACGAGCGACCTGAGCACGAATGAGCGGGCCTCCGAGCGGGAGATCCCCTGGCCCTCGGCCACCAGGCGGTCGATCGCCGCGTCGTAGCCGTACCAGAGCAGCGCCGCGTTGGTGAGCAGGAGTGCGGCCAGCACCCCCATCACGAGCACGGCGACCCGGATGGACGGAGGCATCGCCGGGGGCGCGGAGGTGTCTCCGGCGGCAGAGGGATCGGAGGGCACCGGCCCAGCGTGGCAGATCCTCGGGCCGATTCCCGTGCCGCATCATCCGGTTGTGTCCCATACGATTCCGTGCTCGGATGAATCCGGAATGCGCCCAGCGGCCGAAGACCTGCCGTGACCACGTCCGTGCAGGCCCCGGCCCCCGCCCCGGGAAGCCCTCGTGCTGAGGGAACCCGTGGGCGTCGCGGGCTGGCCGCACTCGCCGGGCTCCTGGCTGCGGCGGTCGCCCTCGGCCTGGCCGAGCTGACCGCTGCCCTCGTCGGGCCGGCGTCCTCGCCGGTCATCGCGGTGGGCGACGCAGTCATCACCCTCACTCCTGAGGCGGTCAAGAAGTTCGCGATCGCGACGTTCGGCGAGAACGACAAGATCGCGCTCGTCATCGGAACGCTGCTGATCATCGCGGTCTACGCGCTGCTCCTCGGTGTCATCTCGCTGCGCAGCCGGCGCCTCGGGGTGCTCGGGATCGGGCTCTTCGGTGCCGTCGGCGCGCTCGCCGCCATCACGCGGCCCGCCGGCAGCCTGCTCGACGTGCTGCCGTCGATCGTTGGCGCCGGGGCCGGCATCGTCGCCCTGCTGGTACTGCTCGCCCCCCTGACGTCGGGGCTCGCCTCGACCGGGACGACCCGCCGTCCAGCCGGGAAGGCGGCCCCGGCTGCCGGGCCGGCCGGCTCGGAACATGCAGATGAGCGCATCGTCGACCGGCTGCGCGAGGTGCTCGGCTCGGGCGACCGCAAGGGTGCCGCGCTCGACCGCCGGCGGTTCTTCGTCACCGGCGGGGTGGCCCTGGGCGTGGCCGCCGTGGCCGGCGGCGGAGGGCGGCTGCTCCAGCGGCGCTTCGACGTGGCCGGCGATCGCGCCGACCTGGCCCTTCCCCGGCCGGCCTCGGCAGCCTCGGCACTGCCGCGCGGAGCCGACCTGTCCCGAGAGGTGCAGGGACTGACAGCCCTCTTCACCGAGAACCGCGACTTCTACCGGGTCGACACCGCGATCAGCGTTCCGCAGATCCGGCCGAGCGACTACCGCCTGTCATTGACCGGCATGTTCGACTCGCCGCGCAGCTACACGCTGACCGACCTGCTCGAGCGGAACGACCTGATCGAGCGCGACGTCACGCTCACCTGTGTCTCCAACGAGGTCGGCGGAGGCCTCGCCGGCACGGCCCGCTGGCTCGGCGTCCCACTGGGGGCCTTCCTGCGCGAGAACGGCGTCCAGCGCAGCAGCGACCAGCTGGTCTGCCGGGACGTCAACGGCATGACGATCGGCGCCTCCACCCGCGCGGCCCTGCAGGTGGAGGACGCGATGCTCGCGTTCGGGATGAACGGTGAGCCCCTCCCGGTGGAGCACGGCTTCCCCGTGCGGATGCTGATCCCGGGCATCTACGGCTACGCCTCGGCGTGCAAGTGGTTGACCGGCATCGAGGCGACCACCTTCGACGCGTTCGACGCCTACTGGGTGGAGCGCGACTGGGCCACCGAGGGACCGATCAAGATCTCCTCGCGGATCGATACGCCGGCGCCGCTGCGCGAGTTCCCCGCCGGGCGCCGGGCGATCGCCGGCGTCGCGTGGGCGCAGACGAGGGGCATCGCCCGGGTCGAGGTCAAGATCGACGACGAGGACTGGGTCGAGGCCGACCTCTCCCCGGAGGTCGATGCCGATCTGTGGCGCCAGTGGGTCCTGCCCTACGACTTCCCGGCCGGACGGCACTCGATCACCGTCCGCGCCACCAGTGCCGACGGCGAGGTGCAGACCGACGCACGGACGACGCCGTTCCCGGCCGGCTCCAGCGGCTGGCACTCGATCCAGGTGGTCGCCGCATGACCACCACCCCCGGCCTCCCGGCCGGCCCCTGACCCGTCCCGGCAACAGCCGGCGACGCGACTCCGGACCGCTCCCGCGGCCGGCGCACCACCCGACCGCGACACTGCGGTCGCACGGACAGAACAAGGAGCACCATCCCGTGAAGAACAACCTGCTCACCCGCGGCGTCCTTCTCACCGCCGCCTCCACCCTCGCCATCACGCTCAGCGCCTGCGGCTCGGACGAGCCGGCCGACAGCGGCGCCGCCTCGGACACGGGCAGCACCATGGAGAGTTCGGCTCCCGAGAGCAGCGCCGCGCCGGCGTCCGACGAGCCGTTCGGTGAGGGCTGCGCCGCCGTCCCCGCCGAGGGCGAGGGCAGCTTCACCGGGATGACCGACGACCCGGTCGCCACCGCCGCCAGCAACAACCCGGCGCTGTCCACCCTGGTCGCGGCCGTGACCGCCGCCAACCTGGGCGACACGCTGAACAGCGCCCAGGACATCACCGTGCTGGCCCCGGCGAACCCGGCGTTCGAGGCCGTCCCGGCCGACGCCCTCAACGGTCTGCTCGCCGACGTCCCGGCCCTGACCACGGTGCTCACCCACCACGTGATCTCGGGGCGCCTGACCCCCGAGCAGCTGGCGGGTACGCACACCACGCTGAACAACGACGAGGTCACCATCGAGGGCGAGGGTGAGGACTTCACCATCGCCATGGACGGGACCGTCGTGGGCATGGAGGCCTCGGTGATCTGCGGGAACGTGCAGACCGCCAACGCCACCGTGTACATCATCGACCAGGTGCTCAAGCCCGCCGGCATGTGATCGATCCGCACACCGCAGGGCCGTCGTCCGACTCGGACGGCGGCCCTGCCGCGTCTTCCGCGGCCGCGATCTAGGGTCGGGCGCATGACGGCTCCTGCCACCCTGCCCGACCGTGACCGGCTGCTGGAGCTGATCGTGGAGCTCGCCGTGGTGCACGGGAAGGTCACGCTGTCCTCCGGGCGCGAGGCCGACTGGTACATCGATCTGCGGCGGCTCACGCTGCACCACGAGGGCGCCCCGCTGGTCGGACGAGTCATGCGCCAGCTGACCGGCGACCTGCGCTACGACGTCGTCGGCGGTCTGACGCTCGGGGCGGACCCGGTGGCGACCGCCATGCTGCACGCGGCGGCGGCCGGTGAGGGCTTCCTCGACGCCTGCGTGGTCCGCAAGGAGGGCAAGGCGCACGGGCTGCAGCGGCGGATCGAGGGCCCGGACGTCGAGGGCCGTGCCGTCCTCGTCGTCGAGGACGTCTCCACCACCGGGGGCAGCCCGCTCACGGCGGCGGCGGCACTGCAGGAGGCCGGCGCCGAGGTCATCGCGGTGGCGGTCATCGTCGAGCGGGGGGCCCGGGCAGCGGTGGAGGCCGCCGGCTTCGAGTACCGGGCCGCCTACGAGCTCTCGGACCTCGGCCTCGACTGACCACCCCCGCCGGGGGACGCCCCCGGCCCCGAACGGGGGCCCAGCGGCCCCGCCGTTCTCCCCGACCTACGACCCGGTCATCGTCGCCGCCCGGGTGGCAGCCGGGTCGAGCAGCCCCTGATCAAAAGGCGGGACGGCGAGCGCGCTTCAGTTCTCGATCCGGAAGTCCGCCGACGTGCTCGAGCCGGCACGAACCGTCGCCCGTTGTCTCGACTCGCCCGCAGGGTCGTCGCAGACGGCCAGCATCTCGTACTCACGGGGAGGCAGCTCCCATGAGTAGGAGCCGTCCTCCGCGGTCAGGCTCGCGCATTCGAGGAGTGGTTGGCCGGTGTCCGACAGCGGGGACACGGTGACCGAAAACGCCGCGACGGGGGTGCCGTCGACCGTGGTGACGACCCCGTCGACCCTGCCGGAAGGAGTCGACCCCCCTCTGCCCCTTCTCCGCAGCCTGCGACGGCCACCAGGGCGCCCCGCTCCGCCGGTGCGCTGTTCAGTCTGCGTTCTCCCAGGACACGTACCTGCCGCTCCTCGAGAGGGCGGTCGGGTGGTCGTGGCGCGCAGTGTAGGGACCATGGTCCCACCCACCGGGTGAGCCGGCTGTCTCCGGCGGTAGCGCTTGACGTGATACTGACCCTTGCGTCGTCGCAGCATCCAGCCCCTATGGAGGAGTGCCCCGCATGCCCATCGCGACCCCTGAGGTCTACGCCGACATGATCAGCCGGGCCAAGGAGGGCGGCTTCGCATACCCGGCGATCAACTGCACCTCCTCGGAGACGGTGAACGCCGCTCTGCGCGGCTTCGCCGATGCCGGCAGCGACGGCATCATCCAGTTCTCCACCGGCGGCGCGGAGTTCGCCTCCGGGACGAAGGTCAAGGACATGGTCACCGGAGCGGTGGCCCTGGCCGAGTTCGCCCACGTCGTGGCCGAGCGCTACCCCGTCAACGTCGCCCTGCACACCGACCACTGCCCCAAGGACAAGCTCGACTCCTACGTCCGGCCGCTGATCGCGGTGTCGAAGGACCGGGTGGACGCGGGCCAGGAGCCGCTGTTCCAGTCGCACATGTGGGACGGCTCGGCCATCGAGCTCACCGAGAACCTCGACATCGCCGAGGAGCTCATGGAGAAGTCCGCGGCGGCCAAGATCGTGCTCGAACTGGAGATCGGCATCGTCGGCGGCGAGGAGGACGGCGTCGTCGCCGAGATCAACGAGAAGCTCTACACCGCTGACGGCGACTTCCTGCGCACCGCTCAGCAGCTCGGCCTCGGCGAGCGGGGCGTCTACCTGCTCGCGGCCACCTTCGGCAACGTGCACGGCGTCTACAAGCCGGGCAACGTCAAGCTGCGCCCTGACGTCCTCGAGCGCGGCCAGGCGACCGTCGCCAAGGAGTTCAACCTCGGGGACCGCGCGAAGCCGTTCAACCTCGTCTTCCACGGCGGTTCGGGCTCGGCGCTGGAGGAGATCCGCGAGGCGCTGTCCTACGGCGTCGTGAAGATGAACGTCGACACCGACACCCAGTACGCGTTCACCCGGCCGATCGCCGGCCACATGTTCAGCAACTACGACGGCGTCCTGAAGATCGACGGCGAGGTGGGCAACAAGAAGGCCTACGACCCGCGCAGCTACCTCAAGGCCGCCGAGACCGGAATGGCCGCGCGCGTGGTCCAGGCCTGCGAGGACCTGCTGTCCGCCGGTCAGTCCCAGGCCGGCTGATGACGCACTCCCACGCCAATCTGCTGGGCGAACCGCCGGCCACGCTGCTGCCGGCGAACCCTGCGGCCGACGAGGCGCTGGCTGCCGGCGCCGCCCCGGCGGAGGTCGCCGCTGCCCACCCCACGGTGAGCGCCGCCTGGGCGGCGCTGGCCGAGACCGCGCTCGAGGGGGGCCGGACGATCGAGGGGTACGCGTACGCGCGGACGGGCTACCACCGCGGCCTGGATGCCTTGCGGCGCAACGGCTGGAAGGGCTTCGGCCCCGTGCCGTGGTCCCACGAGCCGAACCGGGGATTCCTCCGCTGTGTCGCGCACCTGGCCAGGGCGGCCGAGGCGATCGGGGAGGTCGACGAGCAGGAGCGCTGCACCAAGCTGCTGCGCGACTGCGACCCCGGTCTCGCTCCCTGACCATCACTCTCGGTGATCCACGGTCCGCCGAGCGGGTATGGCGCCCCGATCTGCGCGCTTCGCTGAGCTGCGCGTTCCCCAGTGCAGGTTTGCAGATTTGCTGTGATGCCCATCACAGTGAGTGCACGGCGCCGACGGGGCGCCAGCAGGAATGGGGATGAGCAATGGTGACCCTGTTGTGGATCCTTGCCGTGGTCCTGGTGGTCGCGGGGATCTTCGCGATCGTCCGTGGCCAGATGCTCTGGGGCATCGTCCTGATCATCGTGGGCCTGCTCGTCGGGCCGGGTGGGGTGAGCGTCTTCACATGAGCGCCCCGGGCAGCGCCCCGTCAGGGGGGCGCTGCCCGGAACCCACCTAGGGCTGCAGTCGCCAGCGGACCCGGTCGTCGGCGTACCAGGTCCAGCGGTCGACCGGGCGGAGGTAGGGAACGCCGTCGCGCAGCACCCGCGCGGGATCCGAGGCCACCTGCAGTGCCCGCCCACTCGTCTGACGGGTCGGGCGCAGCGGCAGGGTCATCACCGTCACGCCGATGGTGTCGACGGCCCGCCAGTCCGGGCGCACGTCGATCCGGGTGATCTCCCCGTCGGCCACCTTGATGTCGTCGTGGTGGGCCTGGCAGCCCAGCCGCCGGCTCAAGGAGCGCCGTCCGTTCCCGGCCGCCTCGATCCGCCCGTGGTGCAGCAGCACGCCGCCGTGGTCGTCCCGCACGAGGGTGAGGTCTCTCGGGTCGCCGGTGCCGATCCCGAGGTCGCGGGCCAGGGAGAGCGAGGCCTTGTCCCCGGCCGGCTCCCACGCCACCGGCACGAGTGCGGTGCGGGCGGCCTTGAGCAGCGCGGTCAGTACCGCTGCGAGGGCAGAGACGGGCCCACGCAGCCGGACGGCGTCGGCCTCCGCGGCGGCCGCGACGTCGCCCCGGCGGGGGGCCTCGCCCGGGTCGAGGCGCCGGAGGTCCAACTCGACGAAGGACATGCAGATACCCTGCCACTTCACCCGGTCCAGCCGGTCAGGCCGGCCGGGACTGCGGGTGGCGAGCAAGTGACCCGACCTATTGCCCTTGACACACAAGGAGAACCAGGACCCGATGCCGGCTGTCGTGCTGATCGGTGCTCAATGGGGGGACGAGGGCAAGGGCAAGGCCACCGACCTGCTCGGCGGCCGTGTCCCCTACGTCGTCCGGTACCAGGGCGGCAACAACGCCGGTCACACCGTGATCACCCCGGACGGCGAGAGGTACGCGCTGCACCTGATCCCGTCGGGCATCCTCACGCCCGGGTGCACCCCGGTCATCGGGAACGGCGTCGTCATCGACCCGGAGGTGCTGATCCGGGAACTCGCCGGCCTCGAGGACCGCGGGGTGGACACCTCGCGGCTGGTCATCAGCTCCGACGCGCACTTGATCATGCCGCACCACCGGGCCCTGGACAAAGTCACGGAGCGGTTCCTGGGCAAGCGAAAGATCGGCACCACCGGCCGCGGGATCGGTCCTGCCTACGGGGACAAGGTTGCCCGCGTCGGCATCCGGGTGCAGGACCTGCTCGACCTGTCGATCCTGCGGCAGAAGCTGGAGGGGACGCTCCAGGAGAAGAACCAGGTCCTGATCAAGGTCTACAACCGCAAAGGCATCGACGTCGACGAGGTCGTCGAGGAGTACACCGCGTACGCCGAGCAGCTCCGGCACCGGATCGTCGACACCCGGCTGCTGCTCGACCGCGCGCTCACGGCGGGGGAGTGGGTGCTCCTGGAGGGGTCGCAGGGGACGCTGCTGGACGTCGACCACGGCACGTATCCCTTCGTGACCTCGTCCAACCCGACGGCCGGCGGCGCGGCGGTCGGTGCGGGAATCGGCCCGACCCGGATCGAGCGGGTGGTCGGGATCCTGAAGGCGTACACGACCCGCGTCGGCTCCGGCCCGTTCCCGACGGAGCTGTTCGACGCCAATGGGGAGTACCTGCGCACGCAGGGGGGCGAGGTCGGCGTGACCACGGGACGCGATCGCCGCTGCGGCTGGTTCGACGCCGTCGTCGCCCGCTACGCCAGCCGGGTCAACGGCATCACCGACTACTTCCTCACCAAGCTCGACGTGCTGTCGGGCCTGGACTCGGTGCCGATCTGCGTGGCCTACGACGTCGACGGCGTCCGGCACGACGAGATGCCGATGACGCAGACCGACTTCCACCACGCAACGCCGGTGTACGAGGAGATGCCGGGCTGGCCCGAGGACATCCGGTCCTGCCGCTCGTTCGACGAGCTGCCGGCGAACGCCCAGGCCTACGTGCGCCGGCTGGAGGAGCTCTCCGGCGCCCGGATCAGCGTCATCGGTGTCGGCCCCGGGCGCGACGAGAACGTCGTCATCAACGATTTGATCGGTTGACTACCCGACCAACAGGTGTCACGGCGAGTGGGCCTCGGAGGGGTCCGCGCAGCCGTGATGGACACGCTCAGCTCAACGAGGGGACGGCACCTGGACGCGGTGCCCTCCGGAGGAGCGCGATGTCATCGCCATGCGCACGGCGCGGGCGGCGAGGTCGGGTGAGTCGGTGATCAGGCCGTCCACGCCGAGGTCGAGCAGCTGACGGGCCTCTCCGAGGGCGTCGCCGAGGGCACCGGGGGCCTCCCCCCGGCGCAGGTGCTCCGGCAGGAAGGCGTTCTCGGCCCGCAGCGTCCAGCAGAACACCGCCAATCCGGCCCGGTGCGCCTGGGTGACCAGTTCGGAGACGCCGGTGACCGGCGAGCCGTCCGCGTCGAGCAGGACCCGGTTCCAGCTGGGGCCGATCGCCTGGGCGTAGGTGGAGATCTCGCGCAGACCGGCGGGGGTGACCATCCAGTCGCCCGCGGAGCTCTTCCGGACCAGCTGCACCATCTGCGGCCCGTTCTCGCCGAGGCGCGCGCGCAGGTCGCGCAGCACCGCGGGCTCGAAGGACTGCAGGATCACCGTGCCGTCGGCCACGTCGGCACCCAGCCGGCGCAGCTCGTCGTCCACCAGTTCGGCCATGGGCAGCCCGTGCGCGGTCGACCAGCCGGCGTGCTTCAGCTCGGCGAGGACCCGGATCTGGCGTTCCTCGGTCGACCTCGTCCGCGCCAGCTCGATCACCTCGGCGAGGGTGAGGATGCCGAACTGGCCGTCGTAGGCGGTGTTGAGCGGACGGAGGTCGGGCATGCGCTCGACCGCGCGCAGCGTGCGCAGCTCCAGGTAGGTGAAGTCCTCTGCGAACCACCCGGTGCACGTCTTGTCGTCGACGACCTTGGTCGTGCGGCGGCCGGCGAACTCCGGACGGGAGGCGACGTCGGTGGTTCCTGAGAGCTCGCTCTCGTGGCGGACGACGAGGACGCCGTCGCGGCTGATCACGATGTCGGGCTCGATCACCTCGGCGCCGAGGTCGATGGCGAGCTGGTAGCTGGCCGCCGTGTGCTCCGGCCGGTAGGCCGGGGCGCCTCGGTGCCCGATGACGATGGGCTGGGAAGTGCGGGTCGCGGGCCTCCGGGCCAGCGACTGGATCGCGCGCATGTCGTCCACAACACCTGAATCGGGTGTCTGGATGGCGAACTGAAGTCAACGTGTCGCAGACAATCTCGTGCGGCACCACTTCAACCAGCGCCGCACCATGCGTCACGTGACCGATCTCTCAACGACGCTCCGAGCGCCATCGCGCCGCCAACGCCGCCGGGTTCTCGCGACGAGGCCGTCCGGACGAATAGTGGCTGGTCGGCGCGCGGGAAGCCCTCGGCGGGGCCATGGAGAGCCTCCGGCGAGATCGCGCGAGGAGGCGGAGCGGGCGGTCCGGAGAGGGCGACCGGGCGGCGGCACGTGGGAGTCGGCGCCGGCCGTCCCTCACTCGAAGGTGTGCCCTCCGGCGCAGGCGGCGCTCCTTGACGCCGACCCTGCGCCTCGGCCCTGGGCGGGCCGAACCGTCCCGGCTGACCCGCCGTCCGCTCCTGGGTAGTTTCGCTCCGTGCGCGTGGTCGTGATCGGTTCAGGTGCCCGGGAGCACGCCTTGTGCGGAGCGCTCTCCGCCGACCCCTCGGTGAGCGCGCTCGCCTGCGCACCGGGGAACGCCGGCACGCGCGCGCTCACCGACCCCCTGGGTCCGGCGGGGGACTCGCTCGACGTCGCCGACCCGCATGCGGTTGCGGCTCTGGCGGTGGCCTGGCGCGCCGACCTCGTCGTCGTCGGCCCCGAGGTGCCGCTGGTCGCCGGCGCTGCCGACGCAGTCCGGGAGGCGGGGATCGCCTGCTTCGGCCCTTCGGCCCAGGCCGCCCAGCTCGAGGGCAGCAAGTCCTTCGCCAAGCACGTCATGGCCGCCGCCGGCGTACCGACCGCCCGGGCCTGGCCGGTGGGCGGCCCGGCGGAGCTGGAGACGGCCCTCGGCGAGGTCGCCGCGGCCGATCCCGGAGCCCCTTACGTGGTGAAGGACGACGGGCTCGCGGCGGGCAAGGGCGTGGTCGTCACCCGGAACCGGAGGGAGGCAGCGGCCCACGGCCGGGCGGTGCTGGACGCGGGCGGGTCCGTGCTGATCGAGGAGTACCTCGACGGCCCCGAGATCTCGCTGTTCGCCCTCACCGACGGCACGACCGTGCTGCCGCTGGTCCCGGCGCAGGACTTCAAGCGGCGGGACGACGGCGACGCCGGGCCCAACACCGGTGGGATGGGCGCCTACGCGCCGCTGCCCTGGGCGCCACCGGGGCTGGTCGACGAGGTGCTGGCCACGGTGCTTCAGCCGACGGTCGACGAGATGGCCCGGCGCGGCGAGCCGTTCTCCGGCCTGCTCTACGCCGGGCTCGCTCTGACCGCGCGCGGCCTGCGCGTGGTCGAGTTCAACGCCCGCTTCGGTGATCCGGAGACCCAGGTCGTGCTGCCGCTGCTGGAGACGCCGCTGGCCGGCCTGCTGCACGCCGCGGCCACGGGCACGCTGGGGGACGTCCCGCCGCTGCGCTGGCGCAACGGCTCCGCGGTGACCGTGGTCGTCGCCGCCCCCGGCTATCCAGAGGCGCCGCGAGCGGGTGACCCGGTCAGCGGGAGTGACGGCGAGGGCGTCCTGCACGCGGGGACGGCGCTGGCGGCCGACGGCATGGTCGTGTCCGCCGGCGGCCGGGTGCTGTCGGTGACCGCTCTCGGCGCGGACCTCGCCGCGGCCCGGCAGAAGGCATACGAGCGGGTGGCCGGCGTCCGCTTGGCCGGCGGGCACTGGCGCACCGACATCGCGCTGGCCGCCGTGGAGGGCAGGATCGTCGTCGGCTGAGTTCAGGGTGGCGGGGTGCCCCAGCCGCCGGAGGTGCCACCGTGCCCCGTGACCAGCGGACGGCGACCTGCCAGCGGACCGCCCCGTCGCCGTAGCTCCGACCGTCGACGGGAACCGGGGCCGCCGTCGTCCTGTGCTGTGCTCGGACGGCCTCGGCGAAGGTCTCGGCATCGGCCTTGAACCGAACCCGAAGTACGATCGACCTCACCGGTGTCGGGGGCAGGCGCCTCGTCGTACTCACCGAGTGCGTACCGGAGCCGGTGGTTGAGGTTGCCGAGTGCCACCCTGAGTTCGGCCGCCCCCGCGCCCGACCCCACCAGCCGTTCGCTCAGGCGGTCGATCACGTGCGGGTCCAGGTCACCGGCCACGAGGTGGCCCTCGAGCTCGGCCATCACGCCGATCAGGGCAGGGGCTCCTGCCGGCCGAGCGGATGGGTCGAGTCGCCGTTCAGGGCATCCGTTCAGCCCGCCTTGACCGCCGGCTTGGCCCGCTCGGGCCGGGGTTCGGGCGGCCGCGGTCCGTCGTGCCGGCGGCTCAGGTAGGTGCCGGCGACGTTCGCGCAGGCCACCACCGGAACTGCGATGAGCGCGCCGAAGATCCCCGCGATCAACAGCCCGGCCGCGATCGCGAGGACGACGGCCAGCGGGTGCACGTGCACGGCCCGGCCCAGCAGCAGGGGCTGCAGGACGTGCCCTTCGAGCTGCATGACCGCCACGACGACGCCGAGCGCGATCAGCGCCTTGATCGGGCCGACGGAGACCAGCGCCACCAGCACCGCCACCGACCCAGCGAGGAACGAGCCGATGATCGGGATGAAGGCCCCGAGGAAGACCAGCGCGGCCAGGGGGATCACCAGCGGAACCCCCAGCACCGCCAGCCCGATGCCGATGCCGACCGCGTCGACCAGCGCCACGGCAACGGTGGCGCGCACGTAGGAGATGAGCGTCCGCCAGGCCCGGCGGGCCGCCTCGTCGAGGTAGGCCCGTGACTCGCCGGGGAAGAGCCCGATCAGCCAGAGCCAGATCGACCGGCCGTCCTTGAGAAAGAAGAAGAGCGTGAACAGCGCCAGGACGATGCCGGTGAACACCTCGCCGACCGTCGTGGCCGTGGTGATGGCGCCGGTGGCCAGCTCCTCCTGGTTGCCGACGAGGAAGTCCTGGGCCTGCGTGACGGCGTCCTCCAGCTGGCCCTCCGTGATCGGGAAGGTGCGGACGACGTAGGTCTCCACCTGGCCGAGACCCTGGCTCACCTGCGCCGCCAGGTCAGCGAAGCCGTTGATGAACCGCTCCACGACCAGCGTGATGATCCCGGCGACGACCGCGAGGCCGACCAGCAGCATGGCGAAGGCCGCCAGTGACTGGCGCCAGCCGTGCCGCACCAGGGAGGCGGCGCCGGGCTGCAGCAGGGCGGCCAGCAGCAGCGCGACGATGACCGGGACGACGACGACGGCCACGTACGCCGCGGCGGACAGCAGCAGGTAGAACCCCGCGCTCACCACGATCAGCCGCCACGACCACGCGGCCGCCGTGCGCAGGCCGAAGGGGACCCCGTCCTCGGGAGCGGACCGGCGGCCGGCGGAGGAGATCAGTGGGTGGCGGCGTTCTCCCGTCCGGTGGGGGCGGCCACCCGCCGGAGGGCCGCTGACGCCACCCAGGCCGACCACGCCGTCGAGGTCGGGGGCGCCGGGCTCGGGACTGCCCAGCGGAGGGCGGCTGGAGCCGGCTCCAGGGTCGTCCTCGCCCTCGTCGGGCAGGTCGGCCGGATCCATCGGCTCGTCGTCGTGCATCAGGATGGCGCGGTCGTCGTCGCGCTCGGGCCACCCGTGCGGATCGTGCTCCCGGGCGGTCCTGATCCGCTCCCTGGCTCGGACGGCGAGGTCGCCGGCGCGTCGCAACATTGCGCACCTCCCGTCGAGCCCCCGGGGGCCGTCATGATCACGTTAGCCCTGCGGGAGGATGTCCTCGTGGTGCGACGAGCTGAGCTGTGCCGGGCGGTACCCCGATGATCGAGCGCTACACGCTCCCCGAGATGGGCCGGGTCTGGAGCGACCAGCACAAGTACGCGCTCTGGTGCCGCGTGGAGACGCTCGTCCTGGAGGCGCACGCCGCCGCGGGGCGGGTGCCCGCCGACGTCGTCGAGCCGGTGCGCCAGGCTCCGCCGCCCACGCCGGAGCGGGTCGCCGAGATCGAGGAGACGACGCAGCACGACGTCATCGCCTTCCTCACCGCGTGGGCGGACAACACGGAACCGCGGTCCGCGGCCGCCTACGTGCACCACGGCATGACGTCGTCCGACCTGCTGGACACCGCGCTGGCCGTCCAGCTCACCGACGCCACCGACGTCCTGCTGGCCAAGGCCGACCGGCTGGTCGCCGCTCTCCGTCACCACGGGCTGGCGCACCGAGACACGATCAAGGTGGGCCGGACCCACGGCGTGCACGCCGAGCCGGACGTCTGGGGGCACCGGGTCGCCGACCTCGCCTTCGCCATGGCGCGCTCGCGGGACCGGCTGCGGGAGGCCCGCTCCCGCGTCGGCGTCGTTGCCATCTCCGGCGCGGTCGGCACGTACTCGCTCATCGACCCGTCGGTCGAGGGCTCCGTGGCCGACGCGCTGGGGCTCCGGGCCGCCGACGCCTCCACCCAGGTGGTGCTGCGCGACTCGATCAGCGAGTGGGTCTCGGCGCTGGCGATCCTCGCCACCGTCTGCGAGGCGATCGCCCTGGAGGTGCGGCACGGTCAGCGCACGGAGGTGCGTGAGCTCTCCGAGGCCTTCGGCTCGGGCCAGAAGGGCTCGAGCGCGATGCCGCACAAGAAGAACCCGATCCGGTCCGAGCGGATCGCCGGTCTGGCGCGGGTCGTACGGGCCGCGATCGTGCCGGTCATGGAGGGCATACCGCTCTGGCACGAGCGCGACATCTCGCATTCCTCGACCGAGCGGGTCTTCCTGCCCGACGCCGCGATCACCACCGACTACCTGCTGCACCTGACCACCGGCCTCGTCGAGAACCTCGTCGTCGACGCCGAGCGGATGCGGGCGAACCTGGAGTCCACCGGCGGCCTCATCTACACGTCGTCGGTCCTGCTGGAGCTGGTCGAGGGCGGGCTGTCCCGCGAGGACGCCTACTCCCTGGTGCAGTCCGCCGCGATGGACACCTGGAACGGGGGGACGCCGTTCCGCGAGACGCTGCGCAAGAGGGCCGCCGGCGCCTCGGTGACCCTGGACGAGGCGCGGCTGGACGAGATCTGCCGGCCCGAGCGGTACGTGGCGCAGCTGGGTCCGCTGTTCGACCGGCTGGCTGCGCTCACGTGAGCCTGGATCTGCCCCTGGTCGCGCGGGGCAAGGTGCGCGAGATCTACGACGCCGGCCCGGACCGGCTGCTGCTCGTCGCCTCCGACCGGATCTCCGCGTACGACCACGTGCTACCGACGCCGATCCCGGACAAGGGGAAGGTGCTCACGCAGCTGTCGGTGTGGTGGTTCGAGCAGCTCTCGCCGGTGCTCGAGGAGTTCGGTGCGTCCCACCACCTGATCTCGGCGACGGACGTGCCGGCCGAGGCGGCCGGGCGGGCGATACTGGTCCGGCGGCTGGAGATGCTCCCGGTCGAGTGCGTGGCCCGCGGCTACCTCTCCGGCTCCGGCACGGTCGAGTACTCCCGCACCGGCTCCATCCGCGACGTCGCGCTGCCGGCCGGGCTGGTCGAGGGCTCGCGGTTGCCCGAACCGGTGTTCACGCCGTCCAGCAAGGCGGAGGTGGGTCAGCACGACGAGGCGATCACTTTCGCCGACGTGGAGGGGTTGGTCGGCGGTTCCCGCGCCCGGGAGCTGCGCGGCCTGACCCTCGCGCTGTACCGCCGGGGAGCCGAGCTGGCCGAGGCGGCGGGGATCGTGCTCGCCGACACAAAGTTCGAGTTCGGCTTCACCGCCGAGGGCGGGCTCGTACTCGGCGACGAGGTGCTGACACCGGACTCCTCGCGCTTCTGGCCCGCTGTGACCTGGTCGCCGGGCCGGGTCCAGCCCTCCTACGACAAGCAGTACGTGCGCGACTGGCTGACGTCGTCCGGCTGGGACCGGGCTTCTCCGCCGCCCGAGCTGCCGTCCGAGGTCGTCGCTGCCACCCGCGAGCGCTACGTCACCGCCTACGAGCAGCTCACCGGCCGATCCTTCGCCTAGGACGCGTCTCCTTATCCGCGTAGCCAGGTGAGGATTGCGGCCAGGACGGCACCGCCGCGGTAGATGACGGCGAGCTTGTCGTAGCGGGTGGCCAGGCCGCGCCACTGCTTGAGTGCGTTGAAGGAGCGCTCGACGACGTTGCGGCCCTTGTATGCCTCGGAGTCGTAGCTGACCGGTCGGCCGCCTCGCTGGCCTCGGCGTTTGCGGTGGGCCTGTTGGTCGCGGGGCTCAGGGATGACCGCCGGGATGCCGCGGGAGCGCAGCAGCCGCCGAGTCGCCCGCGAGGAGTACGCCTTGTCGGCCAGGACCACATCCGGGCGAGTGCGTGCTCGTCCCGGGCCCAGCCGAGGCACGGCAATCGCGCCGAGCACGAACGGCAGCATCGGCCCGTCGTGGGCTTGGCCTGGCCCGACCAGCACGGCCAGTGGGCGGCCGCGGCCGTCGCAGGCGTGGTGCACCTTCGTGGATAGTCCGCCGCGGGAGCGGCCGAGAGCGTGGTCAGCCGGCTCGAGCAGCGGATTCGTGTAGTTCGTCGGGGCCCCCTGTGTGGCGCGGAAGTGTCGCCCCGTGCTGGTGGGCGCGGTTGATCGTGGAGTCGACCGACACCGACCAGTCGATGTCCCCGTCAGCGTCGGCCTCGGCCAACAACCTGGTCAGCAGCCTGTCCCAGGTCCCATCCACGCTGAACCGGCGGTGCCGTTTCCACACCGTCTGCCACGGCCCGAACTCCTCCAGGCAGGTCGCGCCACGCCACACCGGTGCGATAGCGGTAGACGATCCCCTCGACGGCCTGCCGGTGATCCCGGAACGGACGCCGCACGCAGCCCTCCGAGCTCGGCAGCAGTTCAGAGATTCGCTGCCACTGGGCATCCTCAGCACGGCTCGACGCGACATGCGGCCACCATCGCGCCCCCACCGGCCGGGATTGGGAGACACGCTCTAGGCCCCGTACCCAGCGCCACCCCCGAGGCCGGCAGACTCCGTCAGCGGTAGGTGATCCGTGCCACCCACGAGTTCACGGGCATCGTGATGGTGCCGCCCTGGAACGTCTGCCGGTAGGCGCCGCCCGAGAACGTCTCGCCGGTGACGGGGTACCCGAGTCGGCCGTTCTCCCATCCCTGGCGCGCCCAGGCGTCACGGACGGCGCCCAGGACGATCTGTGCTCCGCTGGCGGGAGACCAGTAGATGGAGCCGCCCTGGAACCGCTGGAAGCAGCCGCCGCCGCGCAGACCGCAGATCTCGCCGGTGGTGGGGTAGCCCAGCCCGCCGTTCTCCGATCCCTGGCGGGCCCAGGTGCTGCGGATGGCGCCGGTGGTCACCTGTGCGCCGGTGGCCGGGGACCAGTGGATCGTGCCGCCCTGGAAGCCCTGCCAGCAGCCGCCGCCGCGCAGACCGCAGATCTCGCCGGTGGTGGGGTAGCCCAGCCCGCCGTTCTCCCATCCCTGGCGGGCCCAGGTGGCGCGGATGGCGCCACCTACGGGGTGGGCTCCGCTGGCGGGGGACCAGTAGATGGAGCCGCCCTGGAACCGCTGGAAGCAGCCGCCGCCGCGCAGACCGCAGATCTCGCCGGTGGTGGGGTAGCCCAGCCCGCCGTTCTCCGATCCCTGGCGGGCCCAGGTGGTGCCGATGGCACCGCCCACGGTGTGGGCTCCGGTGGTGGGGGACCAGTAGATCGGGCCGCCCTGGAATTTCTGCACGCATCCATCCGCGCGCAGGCCGCAGCTCTCGTCGGTGGTGGGGTAGCCCAGCCGGCCGTCCGTTCCCTCGGCCGACACCCAGAGCTCTCCGATCGCCCCGCTCACGCCGTGGGAACCGGTGGCCGCGCTCCAGTAGACGGCGCCGCCCTCGAACGCCTGCCCGAACCCACCGCGCAGCTCCACCAGGTCGTCGACCGGGTAGCCCAGCGGGCCCTCCTCCCAGCCGCTCGCGGCCCAGCCGTCCTCGATGAGCTGGAGCACGACCCAGGTCTGGTCGTAGCCGGTGTTCCAGATGCTGCCGCCTTCGAAGAACTGGCTGCATCCGTTGTCCAGGAGCCCGCACTCCTGCTCGGTGATGGGGAATCCCAGGTCCCCGATGGCGCCACTCACCGCCGTGTAGGCCGTGGCGAAGACGCCCCTGACCGAGAAGGGCTCCTCGCCGTCCTGCTGCAGGATGAGGCCGCGGGTGTGGTCCTGCTGGCGTCCATCGGGGACGGCGCGCTCGGCCACGGTGATCGGCCCGAGCCCGCCGGTGGACCAGCCGGCATCCCAGAAGTACCGGCCGATGGAGCTGAGTTCGACCGGCGTGGCCGTGGCCGGAGCGGACAGGAGGCTCGGTACGTCGAGCGAACCGGGCGGCGTGGAGCCGACGAGCTGCACCTGGTAGGCGTACTCCCGCCCGGTCACCAGGCCGGTGTCCCCGAATCGAGGCACCATGGTGCTGGCGACCTGAGCTCCGTCCCGGTACACGCGCCAGGGGCCGAGCATGCCTCCGTCGTCCCAGGTCACCGAGAGCGTCGTCGGGTCGTCGGTGATGTCCACGGCCACGGCCGTGGGCGTCGGCATCTGCTGCCGCCGGTAGAGCGGAGTCGCCCACCAGCCCTCGTAGCCTCCCCCGTTGACGGGCACGATGCGGTATTCGTAGCTCGCCGTGTCGGAGAGGCCGGTGTCGCTCCAGCTCAGTCCGGAGGTGGAGTCGACGACCACCCCGTTGCGGCGGATCCGGTACTCGGCGGCGCGCGCGGCGGCGGACCAGGTCAGCGTGACAGAACCAGGCGCCGAGCTGGTGATGGCCGGATCGAGGGGCTGGGCAGGATCGACCCACAGGGTCGCCGTCACAGTGCCGGTCGCGGTGTTCCCCTGGCCGTCGGAGACGGTGTACGTGAACGAGTCCGTGCCCTCGTTGCCGAAGTAGGGCTTGTAGAAGAGCTTGCCGTCCTTGAGGTAGGCGTTCCCCTTGGTGGCCGGCGTGACGGCGGTGTAGACGAGCGGGTCGCCGTCGGGGTCGCTGTCGTTGGCCAGCGCCGGGACGATGTAGTCGATCCCCCCGATGTTCCGGTAGGTCATGAAGTCATCGACGGCGACGGGTGGCTGGTTCACCGCTTCGGCGGAGGCCGGGGCCGCAGTCAGCAGGATCAGAGCAGCAGTGATGGCGGCGGTGAGCGGTCGCACAAGCCCTCCTCGGCAGTTGCCGTGGATCCTCCAGTTGAGTCCAGGCCACGCGCGGTGGCGACGGGGCGGCCGGGATGGGTGAGACGGGTGGGGGAGATGAGGGTCACCAGGAGGGCGGCTGGCACGCTGCCTGACACCGGTACCCTCGGCGGCGTGGCACGGGTGGTCGTCGACGTCGTCCTCAAACCGGAGATCTCCGACCCCCAGGGGCAGGCGGTGCTCGGTGCCCTGGGCCGCCTCGGTCACGATCGCGTCCGCAGCGTCCGGCAGGGCAAGCACTTCGTCCTCGAGGTCGACGGCACCCCGGACGGTGCTGAGCTGAAGCAGATCGCGGAGACCTTGCTGGCCAACCCGGTCATCGAGGACGTCGAGCTGCACCTCCCCACCGACTGAAGGAACCCGCTTTGCGCATCGGTGTGCTCACCTTCCCGGGCTCCCTGGACGACGTCGACGCCGCCCGCGCGGTGCGCCTGGCCGGGGGTGAACCGGTCGTGCTGTGGCATGCCGACCACGACCTCAAGGACGTCGATGCCGTCGTCCTCCCCGGCGGCTTTTCCTACGGCGACTACCTGCGGGCCGGGGCCATCGCGGCCCGTGCGCCGATGATGCGCGACGTCGTGGAGCGGGCCGCCTCCGGCATGCCCGTGCTCGGTATCTGCAACGGCTTCCAGGTGCTCTGCGAGGCCGGGCTGCTCCCGGGCGCGCTGACCCGCAACAGCCACCTGCACTTCCGCAACCGCGACCAGGCGCTGCGCATCGAGCGCGCCGACACCGTCTGGACCGCGGACTACGACGAGGGCCAGCAGATCGTGGTCCCGGTGAAGAACGGTGAGGGCCGCTTCGTCGCGGCCGACGCGGACCTCGACCGGATCGAGGGGGAGGGCCGGGTCGTCGCCCGCTACGTCGGAGGCAACCCGAACGGCTCCAGCCGCGACATAGCCGGCGTGGCCAGCGAGAACGGCCGGGTGGTCGGGCTCATGCCGCACCCCGAGCACGCCGTCGAGGACCTCACCGGACCGGGCACCGACGGCCTGGGATTCTTCACCAGCGTCCTGAAGGCGGTCGTGAACTCGTGAGCGCCGGGCTCTCCGACCTCGACACCGGGCCCGGCCGGCTGCAGCACCGGCTGGACACCGTCGACCTCGCGGCGTCGACGCCCGACGAGGAGCAGCCCTACGCCGACCTCGGTCTGAAGGCCGACGAGTACGCCCGGATCAAGGAGATCCTCGGCCGGAGGCCCACCACCGCCGAGCTCGCCATGTACTCGGTGATGTGGAGCGAGCACTGCTCCTACAAGTCGAGCAAGGCGCACCTGCGCCGCTTCGGCGACCTGCCGCGCAGCGAGGCCCTGCTGGTCGGCATCGGCGAGAACGCCGGCGTGGTCGACGTGGGCGAGGGGTACGCGGTCACCTTCAAGGTCGAGTCGCACAACCACCCCAGCTACGTCGAGCCCTACCAGGGCGCGGCCACCGGGGTCGGCGGCATCGTGCGCGACATCCTGACCATGGGCGCTCGCCCCGTTGCCGTCATGGACTCGCTGCGCTTCGGCCGGGCCGACGCCCCCGACACCGCCCGCGTGCTGCCCGGCGTCGTCTCGGGGGTCGGCGGCTACGGCAACTGCCTGGGCCTGCCCAACATCGGCGGCGAGCTGCTCTTCGACGAGTGCTACGCCGGCAACCCGCTGGTCAATGCGCTGTGCGTCGGCGTGATGCGGCACGAGGACGTGCGGCTGGCCAAGGCCGAGGGCGCCGGCAACAAGGTGATCCTGTTCGGCGCCCGCACCGGCGGCGACGGCATCGGGGGCGTCTCCGTGCTGGCCTCGGAGACCTTCGACGCCGAGGGGCCGGCCAAGCGGCCCGCCGTCCAGGTCGGCGACCCGTTCACCGAGAAGCTGCTCATCGAGGCCTGCCTGGAGATCTTCCACGAGGACCTCGTCACCGGCATCCAGGACCTCGGCGGCGCCGGCCTGTCCTGCGCGACGTCGGAGCTGGCCAGCGCCGGCACCGGCGGCATGCACATCGACCTGGACGCCGTCCTGCTGCGGGACTCCACGCTCACCCCGGCCGAGATCCTGATGAGCGAGTCGCAGGAGCGCATGTGCGCGATCGTCGAGCCGGCCAAGGTCGAGCAGTTCCTCGCCGTCTGCCGCAGGTGGGACGTGCTGGCCACGGTCATCGGGAAGGTCACCGACGGCGACCGGCTGACCGTCGACTGGCACGGCGAGCGCATCGTCGACGTCCCGCCGCGCACAGTGGCCCACGAGGGCCCCGTGTACGAGCGGCCGATGCAGCGCCCGGCCGACCTCGACGACCTGCAGGCCGACGATCCGGCCACTCTGCCGCGCCCCCGGACGCCGGAGGAGCTGGCCGCGCACTGGCTGGCCGTCGTCGCCAGCCCCGACGGCGCGGACAAGACCTGGGTCACCGAGCAGTACGACCGCTACGTCCGGGGTAACACGGTGCTCGCCCAGCCGGACGACGCCGGGGTGATCCGCATCGACGAGGACAGCTCCCGCGGCATCGCGCTGGCCCTCGACGGCAACGGCCGCTACGCCCGCCTCGACCCGTACACCGGCACCCAGCTCAACCTCGCCGAGGCCTACCGCAACGTCGCGGTCTCCGGCGCGAGGCCGCTCGCGGTGACCAACTGCCTGAACTTCGGCTCCCCGGAGGAGCCGGAGGTGATGTGGCAGTTCGCCGAGGCCGTCCGCGGCCTGGCCGACGCCTGCCGGGACCTGGGCCTGCCGGTCACCGGCGGGAACGTGAGCCTCTACAACCAGACCGGCGACGTCCCGATCAACCCGACGCCGGTGATCGGCGTCCTGGGCGTGCACGAGGACGTCCGGACCCGCGTGCCCACGGGCTGGCGGACGGCGGGGGAGACGGTGCTGCTGCTCGGCGTCACCCGCCCGCAGTTCGGCGGCTCCGCATGGGCGTCCGTGGTGCACGGCCACCTCGGCGGCCGCCCGCCCGCGGTCGACCTGCCCGCCGAGAAGGCGCTGGGCGAGCTGCTGGCCGCGCTCGGCCGCGAGGGCCTGATCACGTCCGCGCACGACCTGGCCGACGGCGGTCTCGCGCAGGCGCTGGCCGAGTCCGCGCTGCGGTACGGCACCGGCGCCCGGCTGGCGGTCGGCGAGGACCCGTTCACCGCGCTGTTCAGCGAGTCGGTCGCGCGAGTCGTCGTCACCACCACCGACCCGGAGGCGGTGCGCGTCACCGCCGAGTGGGCCGGGGTGGCGGTCACCGAGCTGGGGACGACGGGCGGCGACGTGGTGGCCGTCGACGGCGTGGCAGAGCTGCCGCTGGCCGAGTTGCGCGCGGCCTGGACCGCCACGCTGCCGGCGCTGTTCGGCACGCCGGAGGCGACCGTGGGCAGCGTCCCGGCGGGCACGGTCCCGACCAGCTGAGCATGCCGGCGAGCGTCCCGATCGCGGCCGACGAGCTACGGGCCGCGGTCGAGCCGGTGCGGGCCTGGCTGGCGGGGGAGGCCGAGGAGCCCCCGCGGACGGTGCTCGCCGCCGCGGTGAAGACGACGGCGCGCTGGCTGGCCCAGCAGGTGCCCGGCCGCTCGGTCGAGCTGCGGGTGCCGCCGCACGTCGCCGTCCAGCTGGTGCCCGGGCCGCGGCACACCCGCGGAACGCCGCCCAACGTCGTCGAGACCGACGCCGCCACCTGGCTGCGGCTGGCGACGGGACAGCTCAGCTGGGACGACGCGGTGGCCGGCGGCACGGTCAGCGCCAGCGGCAACCGCGCCGACCTGAGCCCTCACTTCCCGTTGGCACCCTTGAGGCGCGGCACCTGACGGAAGTCGTGGTCGGCCCGCGAGGACCCGGCGCGGGGCCCCGAGGGTCCCCGGTGGGGACACGGGGAGGGCTCAGCGCAGCCGGGGGACGGCACCTGGCCGCGGTGCCGACCGGTAGGGCGACCGTGACACAGCACCGCGCCCTGGCCGCTACGAGAGCGACCGGGGCGCGGTGTCGGGCGGTGCGGGGCCTCAGC